>DAXV01000045.1:64491-65162 GCA_002506595.1 Acidilobaceae archaeon UBA158 | reverse complement strand
CAACATATAAGGAAGAATTAGAAAATGCCACATATTTAATTTCATTAGCAAGGAAAAAACTAGAAACTGTTTATGAAAGAGGTTTAATTAAAGATCCATTAATTGATTATACTAAGTAAAGATGATAAGCTCTGACATCTTTTTTAAAAAATAGGGGCTAAAGCGTGTCAGTTCATATAAAAAGAAGAGGAATTTCTATAAGCTTAGAGGAGTATTTAACAACAATTCTTAAACAAGGGGGAAATAATAAATGGATCAAATTTGGGGATATTGCTAAAAATTTAGGAACTACTCAAGCAAGCGTAACAGAAGCGATGCAAAAATTAGCAAAAGATGGATACATATATTATTTCCCTTATAGAGGTGTTAGATTAACTGATAAAGGCAATGAGCTAGCATCTTCAATAGTGGAAAAAGAAAGAGTAATTAAAAATTTGCTAATTAACATAGGAATTGATGAAAGAGAAAGTGAAGATTTGGCTTGCATTTTAGAACACAAAATAAGCGATGATGCAATAAATAAATTAAAAGAGTTTTTTAATAAATGCTTATCTGAAAAAAATTTTTAATTTTTCATTAGCATAATAGTAAGTGATGATAATATTGGTTAAGAAAAGATTTGGTATAAGCATACCAGATGATTTATATAACAATTTAAATGAATTATCTAA
>DAXV01000045.1:54463-64430 GCA_002506595.1 Acidilobaceae archaeon UBA158 | reverse complement strand
GGCATTATGATAGTTTCTTGTAAAGATGAGACTGCAGCAAAAGAGGCTATCGATAAATTTCAAGATGTAGCTAAAACTTATATTCATACGCATGAAAATAATATTTGTATAGAACTGCTTTTTGTTTCTGGCCCTTCTGAAAAAATAGCTGAATTACAAAAGAGCTTAGAAAAAGAAGGAAAATGTCAACCTAGATATGTACCATTAGTTAATATAGATAATAAAGGCTAAATCTTAGGAATATCAACAATAGACCATGCTATATCTTTAGCTTTCTCCAGCTTCTTTTGATGATCAATTAAGAATTTTTCTAAGCGAGAAGAGCCAAATAATTTGCATTCACCGCACAACATCGACCCTGTTTTGCATCTTTTGTATATATCTGATAATTCGTTATCATCAGAAACCAGATGATATAAATATAAATCATAAACAGGACATTTTTCTGGTTCTCCACCTAATCTTCTTTGCTCTTCAGCTGTATTTCTCCCACCAGTTAATGATGACATAAACTTTTTCTTTGCTTGGTCTATGGGATCTGATAAAAATATAGTTACTTCTGGCTTACTACTACTCATTTTACCTCCATCTAATCCTCTAATAAGTCTATGATATATTGAAGCTGGAGGCTCAAGCTCTATCTCACCCTTAAATCTTTCTACTAAATCCCTTGTTAATCTAAGATGGGGATCTTGATCAGCTCCAACTGGGACTACAACATGCTTATATTCCCCATATTCTGGTAATTGAGGATGCAAAATATCAGCTGATTGAGTTAAAGCCGAAACAATTTTTCCAGGGGTTATATCTCCATAAATAGCTTCCAATTCATTATATGTTATTTTTGAACTAAAAAGCTGAATTAATGAATGATAAGAACCTTTTCTATTTGTTTGGAAATAGAACTCTGTTTCTTTAGGATCAAGACCTAATGCAATTAGATTTGCAACATATTCTTCTATACCAATTCTAATTAGTTCTTTTCTAGGCAAATGCCTAACTGCATAAGCTTCGGCATCAGCCAAACTCACAAATATTTTAAAACCAAGCTTTTGGAAATAAATTAGTTCTAAACCTGTCATCATATGTCCAAAATGGAACCTTCCGCTAGGCATAAAACCTGTCATAGCAGCAACTCTTTCTTTATTTTCGATGGCCTTCAAAATTTGTGCGTCAAAGTCTCTATGACCAAATATTATGCCCCTCCTAATAAATGGACTTAATTCTAACTTATCTTCTTTCATTCTTTCTATAACTTCATTAAATGGCCTAATACCAAATAATTCATATAATCTATTATAATCTTTAATTTCAGGCCTTCCCCATGGATCTAATTTGATTTCATTTTTTTCAGACATTTATTGCACCTCTTTATAACGTATCTTCAAAAAATAAATATTTAGATTGTTATATAAAATTATAGCCCTTGGAATACAACTGTTTTTTAAGGTGGAAAATTGGAAGAATTAGACGAATTTGATTATGAACTATATAATTATATTAAGGAATATATGCCAATTACTTTATCAGAACTAGCAAGGATTGTTCAACATAGCAAAAGCATGATATATAAAAGAATCAAAAAGCTTGAGTATTATGGACTCATAAATATAAAAAATCAAGGCGGAATTTCAATAATTTCAATTAATGATCAAAAAAGTCCCGTTATAACAATTGGAATTTTAAGGGCTAGCGAATACCCCTATATTTTAGATTTTGTTAAAAGGTTAAAAGATATATTCAATCATATTAATATTGCAGTATATGATGATGCATTCAAAGAAGCTATAGATTTATCAACAGGAAAAATACAATTAGCTATGAATCCAGCAATTTCATTGCTTGCTATAAATAGGCTTAGCAAAGGTATGGTTCATATAATTGGTGGAGGAAGCGGTGGAGGAAGCGGAATTGCCGTGAATCCAAATGGAAAAGATGGCCATTCTACATCAATGATGTCATCAATGGAATTATGTGCCGAAATTAATAAATTAGAAATGCCTAGAATCTATAGTAATAGTGGAAGTGAAATATTAAACAAAGTTCTAAATGGGGTTGTTAAATATGGAGTACTTTGGGAACCTTATTTATCTATGGCATCGAAAAATAATATAATGACTATTGCTTGTGAATTAGATACATGTTGCTTATTAGGAGCAAATGTGTCTATAAGAGATAAATATGAAAAAATAACAAAGGTATTTTCAGAAACAATAAGCACATTTAAAATGACAAACCTTGAAGGATATGCTGATCTTATTAGAATGCCTTTAGACTTAGTTAAACAATCAGTAAAAAGCTACATATTTTTTGAAGAACCTGATAAAAATTATCTTAAAAGAAACCTATTAAATATTAGAAATGTTGTCTTACCATATAATATTGTTGAACAATCAGTTATTGTCTAATTCCCTTAGCATTAGCCTTAATTCTGCTAAAAGATTTGGTAATGGAGCCATCAATGCAGTTAAATGCGGACCTTTAATAAAGTTTAATACTTTATTCCATTCATCTTTTGGCCTTGACTCGATATATGACTCTAAAGCTTCTCTGACAAGTCTTGAGTTTGCTGAGAAAGTCCTCGCATATGCATAAAATACTGCAATATCCCAGGCTGCTTTTTTAGATGTATAATTACTAACTTGTTCTGCATCAATAAGGGCCATTTTATCTCCATCTATTACAACAAAATTTCCCGGATTCGGATCTCCAAGAGTTCTATTGTTATTATGTATAAGTGCTAATGTTCTCCCTAAGTTATCCCATACATAAGGATTCTTGCTTTTTAATACTACTTCACCTTCAATAAATTCTCTTACCATCTTGTATTCATATTTATCTAAACATACTGATATTACTTTTGGGGTATCAATTATATTCCTTAAATTAATTAAAGAATTATATTCGTTTCCTAACCTTGCTAAAGGAGTCTCCTTGAAAGGATATATAGATGCAGAAACTGCTCCGGCCATAAACCATTTTAAAGTGCCATACATATATTCCTTAATTACAATCTTGTTTTTTTCGCTTTCACAAATTTGAGTAGAAAATAATAAACCTGGCCTTCTGCATGAATAATTATCTCCTATAATACTTTTTATATAATTATCGGAATTATTACATGAATTTAATATATTACCTTCTGGCAAAGATAACAGGTTATAAGGATTTTCTATTAATTCATTAGGCTTACATATCTTACCTATGCTAAAACTGTTTCCTGAATACATTGTTAAAAAACCTAGTATTACATTTTTTCCTATATTTCCCATAATCTTATTTGCACTCATAGTAAGCAATTCTGAATTTAAATTAATATTACCATTTACATTTTTTCCTATATTTTTTACATATTTTTCATATTCATTTCTTAAACCCTCAATACCTATTTTATCGATTATGTCATTAAATATACATGAATAAATGTTTCTTAAGGGTTGCATTCTAGATAAAGGTATAAATTCTATAGGAATTTTAATACTATTTACCAATTCTCCAAATCTTTGAGAAATTTCATATGCTTGCTCAATAGTTACTCTTAATTTATAATATTCCACTAAACTCTTCATATTATTATCATATTCAACAGGTGGTATTAAAAGACCTGAAACTACATCACCTAAAGTACCTAGTTTTACATCAGCAGAAAATATTAAATCTCCAACAATGAGAGTATTATTCTCAAATGTTGGCAGTTTAAAACCATTAACAATTTTTATTTTATAGTTAATTCCATTTATTTCACCTTCCATTACTTAACACCTTTTTCCATAATATTTTACCATCCTTATCTTTAATTTCAACAATCCTATGTATTGGGATAACAGTCTCATTATCATTCAATGTTATTGCCCAATTACTAATTGCAATAATTTCATCAGTTGTTATTTGCATCAATCTGTTACCATAATCATTACTCCTATCTATATACGATATGATGTATGTTTCCTTTTTATTCACAGAATTTATTGCCTTGCCTATTATATCCTTTATTTTACTTCTCTTTTTGGGCATTTTACACCAATATTTAATTAAGTAACTAGATTAATATATTTGATCATTAAATTTAATCTTGGTGGAAAAATGGGATGTGTGTTTTGTGAAATCTCAAGAAAGGAAAGACCAGCATACGTTATATATGAAGATGAAGATATCATGACAATACTTGATATAAATCCCATATCAAAAGGCCATTTGTTAGTTATACCAAAAGAACATCACGAAGCAATTCAAGACACACCAGTAAAAACTCTAGTAAAAACATGGATTGTTGCATCCGCATTTGCAAAAATTTATAGAAGCAATTTAAATGCTCCAGGAGTTAATGTAGTTACCAACAGTGGATCCCCAGCTGGCCAAGTTATCTTTCATTTTCACGTTCATGTAATACCTAGATGGGAATTAGATGGATTCAAAAAAGGAGGAAGACATCAACTAAGCCAAGAGGAAGCCTATGAAGTAATAAATATGTTATCAAAACACCTTGACGTAGTCAAAAACTATTTAAAACAGCTATAAGATATTTGTTCTGAAATCTCTTATTTTAATAACGTGTAATTTATATAAACCATTATAATCATTCATTATAGTTACTAAAGCATTTCCAGTATTTTTGATCAACTTATATGAATTGTAAGCACATACCTCATTATCCATTATAAATTCAGCCTCTTCCCCTTGGCTCATTTTTCCAAATTCTCTATAAGCAAGAACCATAGGTACAGGACAATCTAAATTTGTTAAATCAATCCTCTTCATAAATATCCCCTTAAAGCTTTTTAAAATCATTAAAAGAGCAATTAGATATTTGTTCTGTCTTTATATTATCTATATCAAAATAGCTATTTTTTATTATATCAATGAGTTTGTTTATTGAATCATTAAGGCCATTCGCAATGATCTCAACATTGCCGTCTGGAAGATTTTTTGCATATCCTTTTAAATTTAATTTCTTTGCATTTGACCATATAAAATGTCTAAATCCAACTCCTTGAACATGACCACTAACCAATATCTTTATACAAATTTCCATCAAATCACCTCAATACAAATTAAATTTATCTAGGATTTCCTGGTCTAAAATATATTTCTTTATTTTCATAGGTGCATCTACTTGTTGCCTACCTTTTTCTACGATTTCACCTATAACATAAGGATCGTATCCTTTGTATCTCAAATCTTTAATTAAGTCTTCGTATATTTCTTCAGGAGAAATTATTATAAAACCTCCATTCGTGCCAGCTGTTGCATTTGGCATTAAAAAGTTCTCTGTAGCAAACTCGGATATTTCTGGAAATAACAAAGGGAAATCAAATAATTTTATATGAGTATTAGTCAATTTTGATTGTTCCCATATAACAAAAATTCCAGGTCCAGTTACATCAGTTGCTGATACTATATGCTTATCTTTAGAAAACTCTTCATTTAAATCTGGCAAATATTTAGCTATAACTTCAGCCATAGCTTTATTTGGTGAAGATATTATATTAACTGCTTTTTCCTTAATTTTTTCTAGTTGATCTATATCGATTCCTTTCTTTTCTAATTCATCTAATATGCTCTCATCGATAGCTATGGATAAGTAAGTTGTTATAGGTGACAGTTCGCCTAAAGGCCTGGTTGTTATGACTTTCATTCCTTTTTCAGCCTTATCATGGAATGTAGGTGGTTTCTTATTGCTAGAAGATAAAACGGTAGCCCCAAGCAAAAGCCTTCCTCTTTTTGGCTGCTCAATATCAATCAATTTAGCACCAATCTCATTTGCAAATCTTTTAGCGTTTTTATAAAATTCCTCTTTCAATTCATCAGTAGGAGCATTTAAAACTGGCGCAATCTTCAGATTATTATATGCACCTAATACAAATAGGTCATTTAAAGAATTAGAGATTGAACCTGAGACCTGCCTATAATCTGAAGGTAGACTCGTAGGATCTATTATATGCATTGTATCATTGTTTGCAGCTATAAGCTTATCGCCTTTATCATATGAAATGAGATCCGCTAGCATAAATTCATCTTCTCTAAAAGGTGTTACTATGGAATGCCCTTTACCTAAGTTTATTGAAGGAGCACATTTACATATGCTTTCATAAGCCGGTAAAACTTTTTTAATGAATTTTTCTGGTTCATTTGATGAAAGCTGATAAACTTGTATTAATATAATTGCCCTTATTTCTTTATTAAATTTATAATCAATGTTCACATTTTCTCCTAAAGGTAAAACCTTTCTCTTTATCTCAACAGTTTCAGGGTCTGCATAAAATACATCAGCATCTTCTCTATCAGCAATCCTAAAATTTTTTGATAATAAATATGGCCTTATTTTCTCCATGGCAGGATATACAACCCTTAGTAGATCAACTTTAACTGCACAACCAGTTGCAAGAGATAATGGATCTGCACCTAAATTTCTATAGTAACTCAGCCTTTGTCTTATATTATTAAGCAATACATCTTTTCTGCTATTCATTTTAATCCCTTTTTCTATAATCAAGAGAGGGTTTTTAAATATTTCCTATATAGAGAAATAGACGTTAGTAATAAATATTCTCTATTTACAGATAATAAATCAAGTATTAATTTTTTCATAAATTTCGTCAAGATATTTAATGCCATTATCAGGTATTACACATACATAATCTCCTTCTTCCAAAATGCCTTCTTCATATGCTTTTTTAATTCCAGCCAAAACAGCACCTCCACTAATTCCAGGAATTATTCCATTATTTCTTGCTGTTTTAATAATCATATCTATAGCTTCATCATAACTGACAGAAAATATTTTATCGGGTGATTCTTTTATATCCCACCATTTATTAAAATCTTGTTTTTTGATACCAGGTATTGCACTATTTTCTTCTGGTTGTACACCAATTATTTTTATTCCTTTGTTTTTATTATGGAAATATAATAATAAACCGGCTATATGGCCTCCTGTACCCATAGAAGCAAAAATACCTTTTAATCTTAATTTTCCATAAATGGCTTGGTAATCTAATTCTTTTGCGGTATATCTTAAATGAACTAAAACATTAAATATATTAGAAAATTGATCGGGCACAAATGCATTCTCTTCTTCTGCTATTTTTTTAACCTTTTCGATTAAATCATTTGTACTATTTCCTTCTCTTATTATTTCTGATCCATAAATTTTTAGCATCTTATCTGCATAATCAGGAGAACTGATAGGCATAAATATTTTGGCTTTTTTACCTAAAATCGATGATATAGCAGATAATGAAATACCTGTATTTGCTGATGTTGCCTCGATAATTTTTTCTTTATTATTTATTTTATCTAGATTATTTAAAATTATATACCATGCTGTTCTATCTTTTATGCTTAAGCTAAATGGATTATACCATTCTAGCTTTCCCCAAATTCCTATCTTTTTATCATTTATTATGCCATTTAGCTTTACTAATGGTGTTGGCTTATCTTTTTCAATCAATTCTAATGTATTATTATATACCCTAATTCCAGGATCAGATATTTCATCATAAAACCCTAAAAATTCTAAAGAAACATTTACAATTTCATCACTTTCTGAAACCGCAACATATTTTACACCCAAGTATTTTAATGCCCAATAAATTTCATGATTTTTAATAACTTTATTTCCTTTTATCAAAATTGCTTCTTTTTGACTTCCATTTTTTAAAAGTTCCTTTATTTTATCAATAATTGCGTTAAATTCCACGTTATCAGTAATTAAACTATCTAATTCTTTGATCTTCGCCAAATTCCCACCCTATTTTTCAATTAAATCTTTACCTAGTAAAGAACTATTATATAGACCTAAAAATTAAATTTTTTAATTTTTATTAAATAATCATAATTTATGAATTATATTAAATACTTTTTAAGCTCAAAATATATGTGGTGTTAATATGGTAATAAGCAAAGATGAATTTTCACAAAACGCCATAAAAGCAATTAACATTTTAAAAAAGAGACCAATTTTTGAAAAAATAACAAGTAATTATCCTTTAGCAATAATTGGAGATATTCATGGCTTTTTGGATAGTCTTATTAGATTTGAAGAAATTGCAACAGAAGTTTCTGCAAACAAATTAGTATTTTTAGGAGATTATGTCGATAGAGGTCCATTTGGAGTAGAAGTTTTAAACGAAATATTTAATCTATTAATAAATTATACTGATAAAATTGTTTTACTTAGGGGAAATCATGAATGTCTTGATATGAATAAGGACTATGGATTCTATGATGAATTATTATCGAAAATTGGCAAAGAAGAATTAAATTTAATTAAATTATTCTATTCAAATTTGCCTATATCAAATATAGTTAATGATATATTTTTTGTGCATGGAGGAATACCATGTATTGAATGCAAAAATAAAGAATTACAAATAAATTTAACTAATTACTTCCAACATAAAAATAAAATTAAAGGAAACAATGAATATTTAGAATTCAAAGATAATGTATTATTACAAATGGTATGGAACGATCCTGATGGATCTATTGATTGGTTTGAACCAAACTATATGAGAGGTGATGGAATTTATTATTATGGCAAAAAAGCTTGGAACAAATTTATGAAAGAAAATAATATAAATTTAATCATAAGAGGCCATGAGGTAGTTGACGGATTTCATATATGGAAATATGATGGAGATTTTATAAACAAAATTAAAAGTAATGAAAAATTTTACAAAGATCAATTAAATGGTAGCGTTATTACAGTGTTTTCAAGCCGTTACCATTTAGGAAGAGCCGGTGCATTAGTTATTTATGAAGATGAAATAGAATTTATTGAATTATGAATTCATCCTATAAATTTCTCCTTTCCAAATTACTCCCCTATGTTTAGCTTCAATGAGGCTTAATATCAATAAATATGCTGGTATAAAATACAATAAACTATAAGGTTTTTTTATTTTATTTGTTAAACCTCCTAAATAAAAGAATATGTTTTCTATTAAATAAGAAACAAACGCAATAATAGACAATAAATTTTGTTTAAGTAATATTAAAGGAATCCAAATCAATGGCAAATAAAACAATAATATTAAACCTATAGTAAGTAAATAAATACTAATAGGATTTTTCAAATTTTTCTCATAATCATAAAATATTCTAGATAATAATCCTTTTATGTCCTTGCTATTATTCCATGATTTTGTTTTTATAAAGGTTCTTCCATCAATTGGTATTATTTTAACTCCCATAGATTTAGCCCTTGTTGCAAAATTTTTATCTTCCATTAAATCAGATTTAACTGAGGCATGACCTCCAACTTCATAATATGTATAAGGCATTATAGACCAACAACAGCCAAACATTAAGCTATAGTTACTATTTTTATTTACACTCCTATCATAACCAAAATATCCATGAAGCAGTGCAGATAAGAATGATTGAGATGAACTTGATATAAAATTATCTGTTTCAAAATATGGCATATATGTATATAATTCCCCTTCCTTTATATTTGATGAAATATTCACGATCTTTTGCATATCACCTTCTATATCTGCATCCAAAAACAATAAGGCATTATTATATTTTGCTATCTTTACACCATTATACAATGCATAAGACTTGGAAATCCAAGACTTTGGTGTATTATCTATATCAATTAGCTTTATTCTATTATCTATTTCCATGTATTTCTTTATTATATCTTTAGTATTATCAGAACTCCTATCATTAACCACTATTATTTCTTCTAATTTATCATCAACTTTTATTAAGCTTTCAAGAGTTTTACCAATTTTATTTTGTTCATTTCTGGCTGCTATAACAACAGTTATTCTTCTTTTTCCTTCACTATCAATTTTCTTAAAAGATTTTATGCTCCTATTCAATGACAATATTCCATATGATGTAATTATGATAATCGCTATTAATAATACAGATAATATTCCCTGAAATATTATCATCTTATCTCACAATTAATCAATTTTATACAATAATAATAAATTATATTGTATATATTAAT
>DAXV01000045.1:38301-54401 GCA_002506595.1 Acidilobaceae archaeon UBA158 | reverse complement strand
TATTTATTCAATAAAAAACTTTTAAAATTTCAGTAATCGGTTCCTTCTTCATAGCTTTAGGCTCAGTTTATGCATAACATCACTACATTATATTAATTTTGTAGAAGCTAATAACTCTTTTGAAAAACGAAAAATCATGCATTTAAAATTTTATTTATTAATATATTTTAGAAATAACTTTCCTTAAATCGTCGTAAAGTCAAAAATCTATCTTAAAACAAGCATATAAAAATAAACTTTCTTCTAACTAAAATAATGTGGTGCTGAAAGCTTTGCCATGTCTTGCCGAGCTTCATTCACACAGCTTAGTTAGCGATGGCAAATCAACCCCAGAAGAAATTATATTAAGAGCAGTATATCTAGGATTATCAGCCATAGCTATTTCAGATCATAATACATTTAGAGGATCTGCAATAGCAATAGAATCAGCTAAAAAATTAGACCTGAATATAACGGTTATTCCTGCTAATGAAGTGAGAACTACAAAAGGAGATATACTGGTTTTATGTGAAAAGATTCCATACGAAGAACCGCCCAAGGAACCTTCTTTATTACATGACTGGACAAACAAAAATAATTGCATAACAATAGCTGCCCATCCTTTTCATGTAGGAAGAAAAAGCGTAGGTAATTATTTAAAAAAACATCCAAATTATTTTGACGCAATAGAAGTGTGGAACCCAAGAGGTATCCCCTTTTTGAACAGACCTGCTATGAAATTAGCCGAAAAATTTTCTAAGCCAAAAACGAGCGGAAGTGATGCACATATAATCCAAGAATTAGGTACTTCTCCAACTAAAATAGATAGTGAAGATTGTGATGTCTATAATATTATAGATTCGATTAGAAAAGGTAAATGCTCTCCAACAATAAACTATATGAAAATATCAACTATATTTAATGTAATTAAATGGAGCATAAGCAGAAGGATATCAAAAAATAAATCAGATTTTTATTAATAATTTAAAATTTTATTACATTTAATTTTTATGTTAAATTGATAGATATCAGCTTAATTTCACTCATTGTTTCTATAGTTGATCTTACACCTTCTCTTCCTCCAATACCACTTAACTTAACACCACCAAATGGCAATGCATCCCATCTTAGTCTAGGAGAATCATTTATCATAACTCCTCCAACTTTTAATTCTTTTGATATTTTAATTGCCCTTTTAATATTATTTGTAAAAATAGCTGCTTGTAAACCAAAGGGAGAAGAATTTGCAACATCTATAGCTTCATTATCATTGCGGAACTTATAAATTGGTGCTATAGGACCAAATACTTCTTCTTTAAATATTTTCATATCTTTATTTACATCAGTTATTATTGTCGGAGAATAATAGTATCCTTTTTTTATATCTAATTTAAATCCTCCTAACCTTAGTTTTCCTCCCTTATTTAATGCATCATTTACATAATCATTCATTTTGTTCAGAGCATCTTCAGAAATAACCGGTCCTAAATCTGTTGTATCTTCTAATGGGTCTCCAACATTAAGTTTCTTCGTCTTATTAATAAATTCGTTAATGAATTTATCATAAATGCTTTCATGAACTAGTATTCTCTTACCCGCATTACAATTTTGGCCTGCATATTCATACCTAGCTCTGACTGCAATATTAACAGCATTTTCTATATCTGCATCTTCTAATACTATTATTGGATCTGAGCCTCCCATTTCAATCATAAGTTTTTTAGCTGTTTGTACAGCTTTACTTGCAATAATTATTCCTGTATTTGTTGACCCAGTAAATGTTATTCCAGAAATTTTTGAATTTACAACAAGCTCATCACCAACATCAGCATCTCCTGGCAATATACTTAAAGCATCTTTTGGCAATCCCGCTTCATATAGTATTTTGCCTAATTCTAATGCTGTTAATGGAGTAAATGGTGAAGGCTTTACTATAACGGAATTACCAATCATTATATTTGGTGCTACTTTATGTGCAAAAGAATTTGCAGGAAAATTAAAAGGAAGTATCGCACCTACTATACCTATAGGTTCTCTTGTTTCTAGTAAAATTCTATTTTCATTTCCTGGAGGGTATTCGTATGCATCTATTCTATAGTATTTTCCCTCTAAAGCAATTCTAGCCTCTTCAGCAGCTATATTAAATAATTGAATTGCTCTTATTAACTCAACCCTTGAATCTTTTAAAGGTTTACCGCTTTCTAATGATAATAACATTGCCAAAGATTCTTTTCTTTCTTCAATTAAGCTAGCTGCTCTTTTTATTATCTTTTCTCTTTCTCTAAGAGATAATTTAGATAAATTATTAAATCCATCAATTGCGCTATCAATAGCTTTTCTCGTTAATTCTCTATCAGCAAAACAAACTTCATCTATTACGTTATCTGGGTTTGAAGGGGATCTTATTTTTACCTTCTTGTTTGTTTCTAGTTCTACTCCAGATAGAAGAACTCCCCTCAAATAAATCACCACTATATTATATTAACTTAATAACTTAAATACTTGTATCATTAAAAATAACATGGATAAAAATGAAAGATATAAAAGATTTAAGCCTCTTACAAAAATATATTCTAATCCATATATACAGATTTGGTCCAGATACGCCATGGTTAATGGCGCACAGACTCCTTGGTAATTATGGGTATTCTGCAAAATACGATCCTGATGAAATCGAAGAAAATTGCAAAATATTAGAAAAAGAAGGGTTATTAATTGTTTATAAAGGTGAATTAAAAATGAAGGTAACATCTTCAGTAAAGCCTTGGCTAAAAGTAAAATCAAAAGAATTTAAACATAAGCCTCCGGGAATTTATTATGATTTAAGTAAAGATGGAAGAAAGATTGCATCAAATCTTTATAAAGAGATGTTTAAGAATAAGTAAATTTTTATCAAATTAATTTAATAGGCTTTGATTATAATTAAAACTGGGAAAGGATTTTGTCTAGAAAAAGAATATTTGAATCAATGATAGCAGATAACGTAGCTAAAATTGCGAGTGGATTAGAAAATCCGGATGATTTCAATACATCAATTTTAGCATCTCATATAGTTGAAGCAATTAAAAAAACAGGCGCAAATTTACATACGACAAAAGACGGATTATTAGTATGTTATTTTTGCAATAAAGGGCCTTTTACTAAGAAGGGTTATTATCTTCATCTGATTCGTTCTCATTATTATGATCTGATTGATTCTGTTGTTCAGGAGTCTGAGAGAATAGCTTCATCGTCGAAAGATGTTGGGTCTTTATAATTCTTCTATCTTTATCTGTATCAAATATAACTAGCTCTATATCATCGTTTGCTTTTAATATGCCGTAATATATATAAATATCATCATTTATATCAATCCATTTTATATCATCATTTTTAAAAATAAAATACCCTTCGGATCCCATTTTTAATTTATCTTTCTTTATAAGACCTACCCTTTTTAGTTTTATAGGTATATTATATAAGAGCCTACTTTTATCTTTCATTCCATCTGCAAATACATATTTTGTTTCCATTGATTCCACATTTATTATAAAGAAGTCTCCTTTTTTCTCTTTTCTTTTCCCTTCAGCTAAACTATAAAGGAAATTTAAAGGGTCTCCTTTTCCTTCAATTTCTTCCATGTTAACTAATTTATATCCATCAAATGATATTTCCCCTAAATTCACAGATTCTTTTTTAAACCATTGAACTACAGTTTTAAATTTTTGTTCTTTCGATTTTTGGTTTTTTGCCATATTATCTACCATTTTAATTTTAGCTTTAGTAATTAATATTCTTTTTACTAATTTGAATATTATTTATTGATTATCCCACTATAATTATATCTAAATGACAACTATATATTTTATAATTCCCCAAATACATAATTATTAATTGGTGACTTAGATGTCATTAAATCCGCCAGTATTGGATATGCAACCAAATGTGTATATGATAGAAGGAGAAAGCGCATTCTCTTATCTTCCAATTATTAGAAAATTGCAAAACCAGGGCAAAAAAGTCATAAGTTTTGGTATTGGCCAACCAGACTTTCCTACGCCAGATCATATTAAAAATGCAGCTAAGGCTGCATTAGATGATAACTTTACAGGCTATACAGAAACTCAAGGGATACCTGAATTAAGGGAAGCAGTTGCAAATTATTTAAATTCGAGATATGGCTCTGATGTAAAAAGTGAGGAAGTTATTATTACACCAGGAACTAAAACTGCCATATTTATGACTGCAGCAGCATATATGAGGCAAAATGATGAAGCAATAATTATAGAACCAAGCTATTATGCATATGCCCAGGTAGTAAAACTATTTGGTGGAATTCCAAAATTTGTTTCATTAGATTTTGAACCTAACAAAGGTTTTAGCTTGAATGTAGAAAAAATAGAGAAACAAGTATCAAATCATACGAGAATGATTTTCATTAATAATCCCCATAATCCAACAGGGGCTGTATTTTCAAAAGATCAATTAGATCAGCTTGTAGAATTGGCAAGGAAAAAGAATATAATAATAGTTGCTGATGAAATATATGATAATTTAATATATAGAGGTAATTTCAAAAGCCTTATCTCTTATCCAGAATGGAGAGATAACTTGCTATATATAAATGGTTTCTCAAAAACATTCTCAATGACAGGTTGGAGACTTGGATATCTAGTTGCAAGAAAAGAATTAATGCCTAGATTTAATGATTTAGCTGTTTCATTATATAGCTGTGCAACATCTTTTGTTCAAAAAGCAGGAGTCATAGCTTTAAATGGTGATTGGGCTCCAGTAAGGAGCATGGTTGAAGAATTTAATAGAAGAGCTCAAGTCCTATATGATATATTAAAGAACGCCGAAGGGTTTGAGCCATATTTACCACAAGGAGCATTCTATATGTTCCCTAGAATATCATCAATATTAAGAAAAACAAATTTAACTGTAAAGGATTTTGTTAATTTATTACTCGAGAAAACCGGCGTTTTAGTTTTACCTGGAGATGCATTTCCAGATAAAGCAGGAAAAGAGTTTGTAAGGTTTAGTTACGCAACAAGTATGGAATCCATAAAAGAAGGAGCAGAAAGAATTGTAGAATTTACAAAAGATATATTCAAAAAATAATTTTAATTAATAATGTTTAAAAATTCATATCAATATTTTATATTTATTAAAGCGTATTCATAAAAGGGAAGAAAAATGACTATAGGAATTATAACAGATTTTGGTAATAATTTTTACACAGGTATTATGAAAGGTGTAATAAAGAATATTAACAATAATGTTTCAATAATAGATATAGATAATAATATACCTAAATTTTCAATTCTCTCTGGGTCATATATTTTATATACGTCTTATAAATGGATGCCAAAGAAAACTATATTGTTAGCTGTAGTTGATCCTGGAGTCGGAACAGAAAGAAGCCCATTAATTATAAAAACTAAAAATTATTACTTTGTTGGACCAGATAACGGATTGTTATATGAAAGCGTTATTGATGATGGTATCATATCTATGCATAAAATAGATGTTGAAAAACTAAGAGAATTATTAAAAAATAAATATAATTTAAATATAAACATTTCACATACCTTTCATGGAAGAGACATTTTCGCTCCAAGTGCTGCCCTATTATCACGCGATGAAGACATTAGTCTTTTTACTAAAGAACTGAATAAAATAGTCGAACTTAGAATAATGCATTATATTAAAAAGGATAATAAGATGTACTTTAAGGTAATATACATTGATGATTTTGGCAATGTAGTTCTTAGTGCTAGATTTAATGATTTAAACGTTAAATATAACCAAGAAGTTAAAATAATTAAGGATAGTTCAGAGATTAAAGTTAAAATTGGAGAAAAATTTGCTGATGCAAAAGAAGGTCAATTATTAATTTATGAAAACAGTTTTGGATTTGCAGAAATAGCAATGAATAAAGGAAATGCATCAAAATATCTAGGTTTAAAAATAGGTGACGAAATAATTATTTCTTATTAATACAAATATTATCAAATATTTCTAACGCTTCATTACAATTATCATTAAATCTTAATGGATCTAAATATTTAGGTTGTTCTACTTTTCCTTCAATAATCTTTATTAATAAATCCGATAATCCAGCAGAAAGCGTTAGACCTGCACCATTTAAACCACTTAAAACATATTGATTTTTACCAATTCTTCCCACAATTGGATATCCATCACATGTTGTTATACAAGGGGCTGACCAAGAATTTACTGGATACATATTTAATGCTTCTTTATAATCGTACGATATTTTTTCTAATATTTTATAAACTTCATTAGAATCAACTATAAAACCATCTTCTGGCTTTGATAATATAATTCTTTTTCCATTACCTATTATGGCTCTTTTATTAGACTCTGGAACATAATAATATTCATTAATATCATCTTCAATTATTGAATTTATTTGCTTTCCTTCAACGCTGTGAGCTTGACATTTGTACTTAACCAATCCATTTAAATTTAATGAATCCTGAATCCATGGACCGTTTGCATAAATAACTATATCATAATCATTTTTTTGATCATTATTAATTATCTTTCCATTTAAATCCTCAATCCTTTTTATTAAAATATTCAAAGCCTTGCCAATATCAATTGTTGGTTGAGAAATAATTATTCCCTGTTTTACAAAAATACTATCAAATTCTTTATTATAAACAACTTTTGCCTTTATGTTGTTTTTACTTAAATAATTTACTATATCTAAAGCGCAGTTAAATTCATCACTTTTTGGTAACCAAATAGAATCATGCCAATATAAAATATCATCACCAAGAGATCTGTATAATTCCATAGATTTAAGCGATATATCAATCATATTTTTTGGAACCTGAAACGATAATATTCCAGCTGCTTTGCTTGATGCACCAAATCCTGGATAATTAATTTCTTCTAATTCTACATTATATCCTTTTTTGGCCATAAGATAGGCTGTCCACAAACCTGAGAATCCTGCTCCAATTATTTTTACTTTTGTCATTAGTTCACCCAAATATCTACATAATGAATTTCATATGTATGGGGTTATTATACTTAATTAATTCTATAATAATTTTTCATATAAAGAGATGAATTCGTTGCAATTCTGTATAAAAAATTAATATTTACATTTCCTTCTATAACTTTTTTATTATTTTATCTTTATGTTTAATTTTAACTATAACAGTTGAAGAGGCTCTTACTTTAAAATTAAAAAAATCTCTTCTTTTGACAATTAGAATTGCAAAATTCAGCAAGCTACTCACAAATAAAAACATAGAAATGCATGTTCTTTACTTTAGAATAATAATTAACAAATGGGTACCATACTAAGTTAAAAATTTTGCAAGCAGGACATAGATTATTACTAAAGTATATTATATTTACTTCATCAGGAAAATTATTTAAACTAATTTCATTACACATAATAATAATCCATGATAAGGAATTAGAATTAAAATAATAAAATCAATCCGATTTAGGTATTGAATTTAAGTTCATAATTTCTCACTAACTATTAGCCATAAAAAGGAGCCCAGCTTCTCCATCCTTCAATGTGCTCGAATGTTGCTGCTATACCGATGTAAAAGGATAGTAATGCGGCTAATATTAATAATATAATTGCAATATAACTCCAATATTTCTTAGCTCTTGTTTGTAATATTGGGCTTAATAATCCATTAATTCCAATTAATAAGTATAAAGCTCCAGCTCCAGTTGGAGAATTAGTTAGACCAAAATGAACAATTGCTATTCCATAGACTATAATAGGTATTGATAAAATTGCAATACCAGACAAAACGCCTATAATAGGTACCTTATATATGTTAACGAAACCTAATGCCATTAAAGCAATTCCATACAAAGTTAATGGATCCATTAAAACTATGTTATAAGATGAAGGTAGGGGCCAAACAAATGTACCCCATAAACCTACAGCAAAAGCATAAATACCTAATGTCATAAAGAAATATCCAAATCCTCTATTAATTTCCATTAGTTTTTGCTGGTCATTATTTAATAAAAAATTTAATAACACCCAATAGGCTATTACCAATAAACCTCCGCCTAACAACATTAATTGAATATCTAAAGTATCTACAAATAAGGCCACATTTTTCACCCAAATATATTTCTATATGTATAGAATTAAATAGATTCTCTATTATTAGATAAATATTCTCTATTAAGGAATAGTATATATACTATCTTATCTATTGCTTTTTATATCTTTAATATGCTCGAGTATGTAATTTAGCATTTCATTATTATAACCAGAGAATTGATCCTCTAATATTGGTAACTCTATTGAAAATAAATAGTTAGTTAATTGCAATACTTCTTGAGTTTTTATAGCCCATGGTTTGCCATTAAGATTTAAAAGCTCTATAGCTTTTCTATATCTATTTCCATCTACTACCATAGCTTCGCCTGGAGTTACTACAATTACAATATCGGAGTTTACAGATAGCACAGTTGGTGATGCTATGTTAGAATTGGATTCTATAACTATGATTTCATGCCTATTTTCTAGATATTTCAAGCATTTATCTACTTCTCCTAAAGCTCCGCCTGTAATTAAGTTCAAAATATATTCATCATCTACCTTAACTATGTTATCTATGACAGAAACTAAATCTAGAAGCTCGTATTCTACACTTTTAGAAGTTCTTTCCATAGCATTCACATTTATTAAATGAGTATTATATAATGAATTACCTGGACAAAGAGTTAATCTAGATATTCCAAGTCTCATGTTTGGCATATAAAGTGCATTGTTAAAGCTATTAAAATTCCTTAATTTTTCTGGTAATACTGGTAATAATAAACCGCCAAAAGGATTTATAATATTTATAGGTTCTTTTTCCCTTGAAAATTTATATAACATTATTGAATCGCTTGTAACGACTATCTTATTCTTTTTTGATTCTATTAATGCTTCGGGATGGCTCCATAATTCTGTTGCACCCATGGGCTTAAATCCCAATGTATCATATCCTTGGCTTATTAAAGCATTAATTAGACTTGACGCAAATATAGTTTTACCTGAATTTTCTTCAAGCAATCCTGTTACAAGTATTTTCATGATATTTCACTTGCTCATATATCCAATGAATTAGTTAAAATAAAAAGAAATATAATAAACGTTTCTTTCTAGCTATATATTTAAAAAGATTAATTCCTATACAAGATATAAATTGGGAGATGAAGATAGTTGTGCCCGAATGAAGCGTAATGCGATGATAATCTCTGGGGTATCGGATCCTATATTATAAAAAATCTTCATAAAAACATCTTAAATAATTTTTCATAAATGTTGAAAATATCTGACCCCCTCCCCATCCTAAAGGGCAGGGTTCTGCTGGGGTCTAAGGCGTTACTCCCCTGTCCGTACTCACATCTGGTATTGCNNAAAGAGTGAAAGGTTAAAAAAGATTACTCTGCCATAAAAGGCGAAGTTTGCCTTTTCTTCTCATCAGTTATGTTTATTATTTCATAAGTCTTTAAACAAATTAAATTTTATAAAATTATATCTTTTTTAAAAATATAAAATAATAAAATGCATTGATAAAAAACAAGAGGTAAAATAATAAATTTGCATATTATCTTAAGAAATTCTGCAAAATATTTATAGTATAAATTTGAAAACCATAATAGCAAAAGATGATGAAATATGATAAAACAAATGCAAGAGAAACAAATTTATAACATATATAATCAAATTTCTTCAAAGTCAGGAACTTATATCATTGTTTTTAAAGTAAATGACTACATAAACTTGATAATCAACAAAAAAGAATTTATAATCAATAAAGGATATATAATTTATATTGGCTCTGCTGGAAATGGATTAAACAACAGATTAAAGAGACATTTAATAAAATATAAGAAATTAAAATGGCACATAGATTATATAACTATTAATAAACAGGTAGAACCTTCATTAATTTTTTATAAAGAAGGCCAATATGGCATTAATATAGAAGATAAACTAAGTAATTTGTTTTATTTAAAATTTAAAAAATTAGATAATCTAGGAGCAACTGATTCAAAAATGCCACATATGTATTATAGCAATAATATAAATGAGATCTTGGATATTATATATAAAATAGACGGATCCCTTATAATTTTTCCAAATATATTTGATTAATATTTTAAAATTAAAATTAACTAAAAATTAAAATTAATAAAATATTAATAAACATATATTATTCCCAGAAATTTATTTCAACCATGGTGTTTAATGAGTGAGCAAAATAAAATTAGTGGTTTTCGATGTTGATGGCGTTTTGACAAAAGAGAAAAGTAGCTGGGGATTTGTGCACAAGCATTTTAATGTAGAAGATAAAGCAAAAATATACTTTGAAAAATTTAGGAATGGAGAAATAAATTATGTCGATTGGATGAAATTAGATACTAGTTTATGGATTGAAAAAAATAATGGAAAATTAAAAAGAGATGTATTGATAGAGATTTTAAATAAAATCGAGGTTAGACCAGAAGTAGAAGAAGTATCTACATGTCTACATAGAAAGAGAAAATTAATAGCTTTAATAAGCGGAGGTATTGATCTTTTAGTCTCAAGAATAAGTAAGATAATTGGTGCGGATTTTTGGTTTGCAAATGAATTAGAATTTGATAAATATGGCTATTTAATTCCTGGTGGTTATCCATTAGTTGGAGTTAATAAAGTAAAACCTCTGAAAATGCTACTGCTCTCTGAAAATATTAAGCCTGATGAAACTATTTATGTTGGAGATTCTACATGGGATGCATCAGCCATGAAGTTTGTTAAATATCCAATACAATTTGGTGAAGACGAATCGCTTTCAAATATAGCAAAATTTAAAATAAATAACCTGAAAGAAATATGCAATATAATAGATAATATAGAAAAAAATAATTTATGAGTGTTTTATATAATCTATTAGTACATCAGTGTAATCTGATGTTGATATTGGCTGAACTCCAGGCATCTCTCTAGCTAAATCATATGTTACTTGTTTATTCTTTATGGCCTTCCTTATTGCGTCTTCTATCAAAACTTTAACTTCTCTCCAGCCCATATAATCCCCTATTAGCACTGCAGCACTTAGTATTTCAGCTGTTGGATTAATTACGTTTTTGCCAGCATATTTTGGTGCTGTTCCATGAACAGGTTCTGCAACAGCTATACCATCTCCCATATCCATGCCTGCAGCCATTCCAATGCCTCCAACTAACGCATTTGCTTCATCACTTATGTAGTCTCCGTTAAGGTTAGGAGCAACTATTATATTATATTCTCCTGGCCTTGTAATAATTTGTTGTAACATGTTATCAGCTATTCTATCATTAACTAATATTTTATTTTCTGGAGCCTTTCCTCCGAATTTTGTATTTACTTCATCTTCTGTAACTACATAATCTCTAAACTCATTTATAGCCACTTCATAAGCCCATTCTCTAAAGGCACCTTCAGTATATTTCTGTATATTACCTTTATGCTGAATTGTAACATGTTTAATATTATTTCTTATTGCCCACTCTAAAGCCCTTCTCATTAATCTCTGTGTTCCGAATTTTGATATAGGCTTTATACCAATTCCTGCATCAGGCCTAAGTTCTATTTTTAACTCGTTCTTGAAGAACTCCCTTATTTTATTTGCTTCAGGAGAATTCCATGGAAATTCTATACCCATGTAAACATCTTCAGTATTTTCCCTAAATATTACCCAATCAATTTTTTCTGGGTGACAATGAGGAGCTGGTTGGCCATACCATTTAACAGGTCTTATATTTGCATATAAATCAAGTGCTATTCTTATAGCTACATTTAAGCTTCTAAATCCGCTTCCAACTGGTGTTGTTAAAGGCCCTTTGAGATTTATTCTTGCTCTCTTAAAAGCTTCTAATGTTGCATCAGGCAATAGCACTCCACACTCTTTTTGAGCTTCTTCACCAGCAGCAACTTGCCACCATGTAATTTTTCTTTTTCCTCCATAAGCTTTACTCACAGCAGCATCAACAATTTTAATAGCGCTATCAACAATTTCAGGCCCTATACCATCACCCTTAAAAAATGCAACAATAGGATCATCAGGAACAATTAACTTGCCATTTTCATACTTAGCAAAATGACCTTCAGCTGGTGGTTTTACTTCATCAATACTGCACGGAATTTTACCCAATTCCACCTCACCTTATAAATNNATATAGAGTATAAATTTATTAATTTTGAGGCAATTAGAAACAAATTGATTAATATTGTAACCATTTGCTAACCTATTTAAATGAGAAATATATTAAAAATTATTAAAAAATTTACTATTTACTATATAGTACTGCTTTGAAATTAGTTAAATATGGTTTTTTGACTATTCCTTTTTCAGTTATTATACCTTCTATTATCTCAGGTGGGGTTATATCAAAAGCGGGATTATATGCTTCAGTTCCTTCAACTGCAATATTTAATTTCCCCATAATATTTGTAACCTCATCTTGTGATCTCTCTTCAATAATTATGTCATTAGGATTTTCTGTTGGTTGAACTGTGCTTGTTGGTGCAGCAACATAAAATGGTTTTTTATGATAATTTGCGGCAAGAGCTAAATTAAACGTTCCTATTTTATTTGCCACATGACCTGTTAACGTTATTCTATCTGCACCAACTATTGCTAAATCTACCATATTTCTACTAAATAATAGTCCAGATGCTCCATCAACGACTAGTGTTGATGGTATTCCTTCCTTCTTTAGTTCCCATATTGTTAATCTTGCTCCTTGTAATAAAGGCCTAGTTTCATCTGCATAGACATGTATACTTTTGCCTTCATAGAAAGCATACCTTATAACTCCTAAAGCTGTCCCGAATCCTGCTGTTGCCAATGCACCAGTATTACAATGCGTTATTATTCTGGAATTATTTTCAATTACTTTGGACCCATATTTACCCATATTAACATTATTTTTAATATCCTCAATATAAATTCTATGAGCCTCATTTAACACTTCTTGTTTTATACCATTAACATCATTATTTTCTGAATTGTTTAAAATTACATTCCATAATCTATTTAAAGCCCAAAATAAATTATAAGCTGTTGGTCTTGTCGATGCCAATACATTATAAGCCTCTTTTACATCATTCAATAAATCATCAACCTTACTTGCTTTACTATATAATGTTGCCAATGCCAATCCATAGGCTGCAGAAACTCCTATAGCAGGTGCTCCTCTAATTTCCATTTCTTTTATGGCTTGTGCAACTCTATGATAATCCTTGGTATTTCTATACAATTCTTTCCATGGTATTAATCTAGTATCTATCCAAACAAATTCTCCATTATCAAAATCCCAATACAATGGTTTTATTTTTAAGTATTCTTCTAGTTTATCCAATTCCTTTCTTATCTCTTCCATAGTTTCACCTTATTTTTATTCATTTATTAACACAAGACTATATATTATAAATAAAATTAATAAGTATTGTAGTTATTTTAATATATATAAGAAATTAAAAGGAAAAGTATTTTAAAAGTATTTTTATAATACTAATAGGTGAATTAATTGAGCTTGAAAGAAGAGATAATTAAATGGTTAAAAGAAGAAAACTTAGAGATATCAGAAATCCCAATACCCAAAGATGCACCAATTGAATGGGCAATCAATGCTATGATAGCAGCACCGTTTAGGGTTGCCATATCAATACAAAGACCAAAAGGCAAGACTGAAAAATTTGCATTTACTATGGCAGTTAAAGTAGCTGAACAGCATAAAGAAAAAATAATTAAATTATCTGATCAGGATAGGGCAAATATGATGGGAGAATTATTAAAAAATCTATATATGATGTGCCCATCATGTATAACAATATTTCAGCCTGATATAAACAATCCTGATAATATAATTGTAACAAAAATATTATACCAAGATAAGATAACACCGAGCGAAGTTACAGATTCTATAAGGATACTTTCTAATACTTACGGCCTAATCGTTACTCATTTCACTATAAAGCTAGGAGGATCTTTTAAACAAGGCGAACAAACAGTAATGCATATATAAAATTGTTAAATAATTTTTATTAAGGTGAAATTATGGAAATTTATCCTGTTGCGATTTTAGCTCAATCTAATTGCTTTTATATTGCTGCACCTATAATAAATGCGCCATGGAAACCAAATGAAAATGTTGAAAAAATAATTTCAGATATATTAAATAGACTAAAAACATGGGATATAAGTAATTATAACTTAACAAAAATTGAAAAAGCTATATATTTTTCAACAATTTATGGAGGTTTAACCTTAATTTATACCTGCGATCCTATAGTGGCAATAAGTAGAATACATGTTAATACAAACCTATCATTAGCAATTAATGAAAACGCTGAACCTAAGATCTTTGATGATAAAGAATTATTAAAAGCATGGGCGACAATTTTTGATGGAAATGAATTAGAGGGACTTAAAATGCTATTAGGTACATTGGTATTTCCGAAAAACTATATATGGAATATTGGAGGAGAATATAAAATAGCACCAAGAGGTATAAAATATAGTTAATAATTTTAAATAAAATTAAAGATTGTTTTCTATGCAATATTTCCTTATTTTAGAGATATTTATGTAGAAATATTTCATCAATAAATTTGCTATATATTTTCCATAATTTGTAATTGATATTTTGCCGTTTTCATTCTTTATTGCTTTAATTAAGTTTAACAAATATATTTCATTTTTCATATAACTCTCAATATTTATTCCAAAAAGCCTTTCAAAAGTTTTTGAATCTAAGTTGAATGAATAGTATTTATAAATAAATTCTAGATATACCTGTTCTCTTAATGAAAGACTTTTGCCAAGTATTATTGACATAGAATTTTTTGATAATAAATCCTCATACTTATTTATATTAAAGGAATTTACTAAATATTTTCCGTTTATATAACTCATAGCACCAGTTCCAATACCAACAAAATATGGATAATCCACAATATATTCATCAGTTATGGAATCGTTATTCTTACAATAAGTCCATGCATTACATTGATAAAAATCAGAATTAATAAAGCTTTTTAATATATAAAAATAAAATTGTTTTTCGTTATTTTCATTTATTTCTTCATTTAGATTATTTTTTCTTATAGAAGGCATTATCGGATAAAAGGTAACTTGATTTGCCTTTGATTCTTTTATTTTCTCGATTTCATACTCTAAATCTTTAATAGTTTGATTTGGTAAGTTAAATAATATATCAACATTTAACGTCTTTATTTTAGATGCCATATCAATTTTGCTTAAAATTTCTTCTTCGTCAATATTTGCTCTACCTATTGATTTTTGTATAAAAGGTTGAAATGATTCAACTCCCAAAGATAACCTAGTTATTCCAGACTCCTTCAATATATTAACTTTTTCATCGGAAATATCTTGTATTGAACCTTCTATTGAGATATCCTTTATATTGTAATACTGTTTTAAGTAATCAATAAAATCACAAACTTCATTTGTTGTTAACGTGGGAGTACCTCCACCTATGTATATTGACTCAAAGTCATAATTTTTATCAATATATTTATCTATTTCTTTTTTTAGCGAACTAAAATAATCCTTTACTAAATTCTTCTTATATAACATACTGTGAAAAATACAAAATGGGCATAAAGAAGTGCAGAAAGGAACGTGAATATATAGTGCTTTACAGTTTTGACATTTTTCGGGTTCATCAGGTGAATAACTTCTTAAATGCCAATCATAATTATTAAAAATAGATTTAATTATATTTTCAATGATCAAATTTATCCCAAATCTGTATATAAAAATTAAAACCTATAAGAATTTATAAAAAACTTATATATATTTTGTTGATATTAAAATTTGTTTTTAATATTATTAAAATTGATCTCATAACAATATTAATATAAAGACTAAAAATTATTAGCAAAAAGCCATTGCCTTTATCAAATTTTCCTTAGCCAATTCTGCATATTGCATTACTTGAGGAATTGGTGGTAATTGATCTATTAACTTTTCAACTCTATTAATAATTTTTTGAATTTCGATCATATCACATTCATTTTTACTCAACCTAGTAACCTGCATAGAAAGACCTCTTAACGATGCCCTTGTTACAAGAAGATTACC
>DAXV01000045.1:33189-38281 GCA_002506595.1 Acidilobaceae archaeon UBA158 | reverse complement strand
CTAGCATCAAGTATTAATAATGTATATGATCTATCATCCCCTCTTATATTCAATATCTCACCTTTTCGGGCTATTACTAATAGTATAGTATTAAGCAAAAGTTAAAAACATACAATTAACGAATTATATAAAAAGGCAAAAATATTCCATAGTTTTTGTTACTTAACTGCTTTACAAATTTGTCAATTTTTGTTACTTAAATGCTTATAGCAATCCATTATATATTATTATATAATATTATTAATAACTGTCCTTAAATTATATCCTTCTTTGTTTTTTAAGTCAAGGTTTTTAGTTATATAAAAACTTAAAAGTGGGAAAATTAACAGTTAGCACAGTGAACAAATATGGAAAATAAAACCTTTGCATTAGAAAATGCAAGGATTCTAGATCCAGAATCCGGTTATCTTAATAACAACGGCGTAATTATTGTAGATGGTGGTTTAATAAAAGAATTTGGATCAAAAGGATCAGTAGAAATACCTCAAAATGCAAGCATAATAGATTGTGAAGGCAATACTGTTATGCCAGGATTAATTGATGCACATCTTCATGTTACTGGGCAAAGATCTGGAAAAATTGAAGAAAGTTTAACAACGCCTATAGGGGTATTTTTTGCAAGAGCTGTTAAGGATTTGGAAAACCTTGTAAATGCTGGTTTTACAACAGTAGTTGATGCAGGTAGCCTAGTTGCTCTTCATTTAAGAGATGCAATAAATGAAAATACAATAATTGGGCCAAGAATAGTTGCATCTGGCCTGCCTCTTAGTATGACTTTTGGTCATGCAGATACGCATTATATGCCAATAGAATATGTTGATTATAGAACAAGTAAGAAATTAACGCCATTTATGTCTTTAATTTGCGATGGAGAGGATGAGTGCAGAAAAGCAACAAGATATGCGATGAGAGAGGGGGCTGATTTTATAAAAGTCATGGCAACAGGCGGTGTTTTATCTCAAAGAGATAGGCCAGAACATAGACAATTCACATTAAACGAATTAAAAGCAATAGTTGATGAGGCAAATGCTGCAAATAGATGGGTTCATGCACATGCCCAAGGAACAGAAGGTATTTTGAACTCATTAAGAGCTGGAGTGAAAGTAATTGCGCATGCAATTTATATTGACGAAGTAGCATCAGAAGAAGCTAAGTCAAGAAATGCTGTAGTGGTTCCAACATTATCTATTGTCCAAAGAATAATAGATGAAGGAGAAAAACTAGGTGTTCCAGAATGGGGATTGAAAAAATCTGCAGAAGTTTATGAACAGCACATTAATGCAATTAAATTAGCTTATAAGCATGGAGTTGAGTTAGCTACTGGAACAGATTTTGATGGTGGAATAGGAAAAATGGGAACAAATGCTATGGAGTTAAAACTGTTTGTTGAAAAGATAGGAATGTCCCCTTTAGAAGCAATAAAAGCTGCTACTACAAATGCAGCATCTGCCGCTGGCCTTGAAGGAAAGATAGGAGTAATTAAAAAAGGTTCCTTAGCAGATTTAATAGTAGTAAAAGGAGATCCACTTAATGATATAAATACATTAACTAATCCTAATAATATAAAATATGTATTCAAAAATGGTACGTTACTTAAAAAGAGTTAAGAAATTTATTTTGCTATTAACCTTATTTTATCAATATCATAGTCTTTTATCTTATTATCAAATGGGTCAATTTCTATCAAGAACGAAACTTCTCCACCAATTAGATCACTTTGAAATTTATATTTGCATTCCATACTTCCCTCTTTTGCCTCACTACATAATAATTCTATACCTTCAGAACTAAGGGCTTCATTTAATTTTTCAATAAAATCGCCTATATGATCATCTATATAATCTTGTATTGTGCTTATATCTTCAGCAAAGTCATTTAATTCATCAGAAATTTCGTCCAAATCATTTACATTATCTAAATCTATATAACAGGTCACTTGTTTCCACCATAATAATAATTGCTTAGATTAAGGTTAAATTTTTGACTTAACTTTTATTATTAATACTCAATTAAAAGTGTATTACTAAGAATCACTACCTTAAAAAATTAGAGAGATATTTATTATCAAATGGGAGATATAATGGAAGTTGTTACTCAAAAGATTAATAATCCATTACTTAACAGCGATATTGATTTATTGAATTTATTGAATCAAAATTTAGATTTAGATGTATATGTAGATAGACATGCATGGAGCTTATTAAGGGGGCATTTATCAAAACTAGGTTTTTCTGTAGAAATAACCAAAAAACCAAATAAAATGTATCTCTATATATCAATTGAAAAAAATAATATCTCATTAGAGCTAAGAGATCATGATAAGTCCATATACAAAGAGGTTATGACTGTAGAAGAATTTTTGAATAAATTTGTTAAATAAACTAAGATGATTTCCAAATTAAATTTAGCCTATCAAAAACTTCTCTTGCTTCTAGCTCTCCTTGATTTACTATACTTATTAATCCCTCGGGGCCTTTTAATAAAATTATATAAGATTTCTTTGATGATATCAAATCATAAAGTATTGGCTTATGTATCTTAATAGAGATTCTCATTTCTTTGCCTTCTTCGTTTAAGTTCTTATTAAATTCATTAAATTCTTCTACAAATATTCTTATTTCATTTACTAACATAATAATAGATTTTATTAGAGGTTTAAGATTTTCCTCCCAATTATTTAATACCCTACTCGTTGCTATATAAACAATATCAGTATCTTTAATGTTTTCAGCCAATAATGATAAAAGATTGTAATACCCCTTAACTAATACGATACCTTCATTGCTTTCTGAAATAGCTAAGCTTTCCAAGTTATCTGCTATATTAAGGATTTCCTTGATTTTTCTTTTAGAATCTTCTTCTAATCTTGCTATTGCGGATACAGCAACGGCTCTTGGATGAACCGCCCTATACCATCCTTTAGGATCTGAAACTGCCATTCCTTTTGCCTCTAATACTTTTATAACATCATAAATTCTAGGTAACGGTACTCCACTTTTTGCACTTGCATCCTTAGGATCTTTTGCACCTTCTAACAAAGCTAGATATAATTTTGCTTCATATAATGTTAAATCAAGACTCTTTCTTAGTCTTTCTATTACCTCTTCTTTGTTTTCAGGCAAACTTTACCCTATTAAAATAATTTTACATGAAAATAATAAACTTTAAAAAATATTAAATTGAAAAATTTATATTATTTATTTTCCAGCTCCAGCAGTAGCGCTATTTAAGCCATTAGTTGATGATGGTACACCCTCGACTGAGGGAATTTCTGGGAATTCTTGTTTCATCTTTTGCTCTGCCACTAAGCTGGCATCTTTCAATATCTTCTGTGCTTCCTCTGTTACAAATTCGTTTTCTAACATTGGTACGCTACCAGAGCTGTATTGCATCATAGCCATCTGTAATTCTTCATCTACACCCATTAATTCTGTAAATACATCTGGCATCATTCCCTTCAAATATCCTGCAACGCTCTTTAATGCAATTATTGCTGGAGCTAAATCAGCATTTACATCACCAAATATTAATGTTGTCTCTAATCTTAGCTTAACTCTTTCTAATGCAAATCTAACTGTCATTAATACCTTTGCCATCTTTCTTACTTCTGCTACTTCATTAGCATACATTCCAGCCTTACTTTTATCTCCTTCTACTAGTGCATTTACTGTTTTTTCGAACAGTTGCTTGTCATAAGCCTCCAATTTACTTAAATTGTAATCCAATTTATTTATTTGAGTTGCAATTTTATATGATGCGCTTATTATTTGCCCCTTTAATGGAGGCGGAGGTCTTACAAACTCTTTTACTTTTTGACCGATTGTCTCCTTTTTCTGTTCATACCATTTCTTATTCCAATCTTCTAAACTGCTCATTCATTGCTCACCGATACTATATAATTCTATTAATAAGTTAATAAGGCGAAAAACTAAGTAAATAGGGGTTTCACATTATATATGTTACCTGTTAATTAAAAATACGGTGTCTACATTGGCGATCCTAAAAATAGACGAGATTTCAAGATATACTGGGGACGACATAAATGATGAGTACGGTAGAGTTTTAGGTACTATAATAAGTGTGCAGAGTTCTGTTGATGGAAAAGTAGAAAGCGTTACAATAAAAGTCGCTGATAGATATTTAGAAACAATTGAAGGAGAAAGAATAAAAATTCATGATGGCAAATTAGTTGTTATACCTGTATGGAAGTTCGAAGCAAGCAGAATAATAGAAAACTTGGATAGAGCATATAAAAGAAGAAAGGCATTAGATACGATAAATGGACAAAATGATTTACCAAGTAGCGTTATAGAACCAATGAAAAGAAGACTTGAAGAAGAAATAAAAGCCCTAAGAATAAAAGCTGATGAAGTTAAGAAAATAATTAATGGAAGAGTCGGAGAAATAGAAGATGAAGAACTTAAAGTAGCCAAAGCAATAGCTACAATTGAAATATCATACTTTAGCGGAGAAGTCGGAGAAAAAGGTTATACACAAAGTATGAATCACTTAAGAAAACTTAAAGAATCAATAAGTGAAGAAAAAAGGAGTGCAAAAGAATATTTAGAGAAATTAGACAAAACAGTTCAACTTACATTCAATGAGAATAAAGAAGTTGTAAAACCTAAAGAAACTGAAGAAAATAAGATATCTCAAGTACCACAAACAAATCAGGGATCACTTATAGTAAAAATACAGAGTTAACTTTAACTATTTAAATTTTTAATTAAATTATTTTTGCTATTCTTTTCTATTTGAATATTATTTTAGATAATTTGATTATAATCATTATTTAAGTAGCATCTTGTATTAACACGATTAATTAAAAAGGAGAAGATTTATTCCCTAGCAATATAATATAGTTTAAATGTGCGCGGGGGTGCCCGAGCCTGGCCTAAAGGGGACGGGCTCAAGACCCGTTGGCGTAGGCCTGCGNNCGTGGGTTCAAATCCCACCCCCCGCATTTTTGTATTTATAAAAATGATAAAACAGCAATATGGATATAGAAATAAATTCTGAATAATTTTAAAAGGTCTACTAAAATTATATTTTTGTTAATTAAAGCTTATTCAAATTTTTAATATTAAAAATG
>DAXV01000045.1:17871-33162 GCA_002506595.1 Acidilobaceae archaeon UBA158 | reverse complement strand
AAAAATGAAAAAAGCAATCAATAAGGGGATTATATTAGGAATAATTATTGTTATAATAATTATAGGAATAACAGGAGGATTATACTATTACTATTATGGACCTAGTGGAAAAGTTTATGTCTATTTAACTGATCCAGGCAATACTAGCTTTGTAAACATATACTTAACAATTACTTCAATTCAAGCGCATTCAACAAAAGGTTGGGTTACGATATCAAATAAAACAGAAACCGTGTTATTATCATCAACTCCTCAATTAATTGCATCATCTAATTTGCCACCAGGAAACTATACAGAAGTAAGGTTTGTTGTCCAGTCTGTTACTATTACATTAGCAAACAGCCTTAATGTATCAGCAACTTTACCAAGTAATGTATTTAAAGTACCAATTACTAATGGATTAAATATAAAACCAGGAGGCCATGAATATTTAACAATAAGCGTTGGACCTCATTTAACATTAACAGGAAATGGCAACTATATCCTAAGACCAATAATTATTGCCATATCATCAAACAATCCTCCAAGCTAATTTTTTGTTTATATATCTTTCTTTAATTAAATAATTTAAATAAAAATATTTATTTTTATAAAAATAAGGCAGAAAAGATTTTTATAATGTTAATTAAAGGAACCAAAGCATAATATCAAAAGATATGAACAATAACAACATACCTTAATCAATACAAAAAAGTGAAGGAATTCATCAATTAAATGAATTAAAATTATGATGCTTCAAAAATATTTAACCTTGTTGTCCCCCTTGTTGCTTACTTTGTTGTGTTTGTTGTACTTGTTGAGTTTGCATCAGCTCTTGCATTTTCTGAATACCAAAAATGCCTAATGGAGAACCTGTAGTAGGTCCAGCAGCAGGCAAGTTAACAGGTATTAACATTAATGTATTCTTACCTTCCATTCCTAGTTCATAAATCATGTTCATCCATCTTAACATAAATGCCTCATCATGATCCTTGTATAAGTTTGCTGCTTCAACCATCTTTTGAGCTGCTTCATATTCTGCTTCTGCAAGAGTAACTCTAGCCCTTCTTTCTCTTTCAGCTTGGGCTTGTCTTGACATAGCCTCAACTAAATCATGGGGTATTTCTACATTTCTAATTTCCACAGCTGTTACCTTAACTCCCCAGGCCTCAGTTTTGCTATCAATTATGTTTCTAGCTAAAGCAGCTACCTTATCTCTTTCAGCTAATAATTCATCTAAAACAGTTTGACCAATAACCTCTCTTAATGTTGTTTCAGCTGCCAATTGTGTTGCAACATTATAATTTTCTACTGATAGAACAACTTTTTGCAAATCAACAGGCTGATAATACATTACTGCATCAACAATTACTGGTACATTATCTTTTGTTAAAGATTGTTCTGTTCTAAATGCTAAGGCTTGTAATCTTGTTGATATTCTAAATGGTATTTGAGAAATCAAAGGTATAACATAAACTATACCTGGTCCTTTAAGCCCTCTAAACCTACCCAATACCAATACTGGAATCCTTTCCCATTCCTTTACTACCTTGATTCCGCTTAATAATATTATTAAAACTATTAAAATAATGAAAATTTCTATAGCTAATAATGCCAAATTTACCAAATTTTTCGCCTCACTAATAAATTAATAAAATTAGAAGTTTAAAAATATGTATTTTTATTAATAATTTAAAATAAATCGCACCGTAATTAATGATTTTCGATTCTCTTAACAATTAATTTTAATCCCTCAATTTTTATTATTTCTACAACATCACCTACATTAGCATTACATGAATCGCAATATGCCTTCCATATAATTCCTTCAACTCTTACCTCACCTTCAGGATTTAATGGAGATATAACAACACCTTTCTTCCCTATTAATGATTCCGGTCCAGCTAATTTCTCTTTCTTTCTTAATGGACCTACTATCCATCTTACATAAAAACCAGCTGCAACTCCAACAGCTCCTACCCCTGTTATTTCTAGTTGAGATAAGTAACCATTTGGTACTCCAGCGCCTATATAAGGTATGCCTTCTGCCATGAAGTAAATTCCTATAGCCGATATAATCATACCTCCCATTAATGCAAATCCATGGCCAGTTTTTAGTTCTAATAGCATTATAGCTGCTCCAATTATAATTAAAGTTATACCTAATATTGACGCATTTATTATTTCAGCACCAATTAGGCCCAATATAATAGCTATTATCCCTATAATTGTTAGAAATATAGTTGGATGATATAAATCCAATAGAATTGCTAATACACCTAATGTCATTAAAATCCCATCAACAGTTGAATTGCTTATTGCACTTAAAAACTGCTCATAAAAGTTCTCACTAACAGTAATTTGAGGATTATTGCTTAAATTCCATGCCTTTAATGCTGAGTTAAAAGAATCTGAAATGCCATTTATTAAGTGATATTTATATGCTTGTTGTGATGTATATGCTATATCATATAATACCATGTTTGTTGCAGCAGTAACATTTCTCCCCCATTTTTCTGCAAGGCTTTGCATAAAGCTTATCATTGCATCTTCTGTATGATTTTGTTCTAAAGGCGTACCACCAACAACTATAGGAGTTGAAGGGCCTATTTCTGAACCAGTACCCATTATAATTTGATTTGTCGCCATAGCTATATAGCTACCAGCTGAGGCTGCTAAGCTATTAGGAGGAACATAAGTATATGTAGGAATCCCTGATTTATTCGCTTCTTCAATTATGTTAACAATATTAACCATATCATTTAAATAACCACCAGGAGTATTCATAACAATTATTATAGCAGATGCATTATATGATTCAGCAATTGTTAAGGCTCTCTGCATCATATTGCTTGAACCTATATCAACAGGTACATTAAAATTAACTATTATAATAGGTTTTTGGTTACTATCGCTTTTTGATATATTCATATGAATTGATAAAATCAATATCATAATCATTATAGCAACTAATATGTATTTTATGTTTTTGTTCAATTCCTATACCCTATTTATAAAATAAAACTTAAAAGCTATAAAAATATACTAAAAATATTGATGGTTCAAAATGACTACCAATCAAAATAATGTTGGTTTTTTTTCTAAAATAAGATGGGGAGTTGGAAGCATATCAATTATAATTATCTTAATAGTCTTATCAACATTGTTTGCAATTACATATAAAAATTATCATAATGGATTTTATTTATTCTTATCAATATTATTAGCAATAGTAGCTATAATTATTATAATTGTCAAGTCCTCAGAGATTATAATGCCAATTAATCCTACAGCAACATCATTAATTGGTAAAACTGGTATAGTCATAAAGAAAATAATGCCTAATAAACCTGGTGTAATTAAAATAGAAAACCAGCTTTGGTCTGCTTATAGTGATGATGAAATAAATGAAAATAACGAAGTAGAAGTAATAAGTGTAGAGGGAGTTTATTTGAAAGTAAAAAGAAAGTCTTAAATCTTTGTAAATTCATAATCATAATAGGATAGCTATGAATTTAAATTATAGTAAAATAATGAAAATTGTTCATAGAGTCAGCATGATAATGATTTACATCTCATTGATAGCATTGATAACAGCATTATATATAGTAACAAAAGGATATGGTTTATGGCATGCAAAAATTTTGTTACTAGTATTTTTACCAATATTCATATCCGGCGTTTCAATTTCTTATTCTTCATCATCGTTAAAGCCAAGCGATAAATTTTCTTCTATTATATTATTATTTCAAATTTCCACAGCATTACTAATTTTGATTTTAAGTATAATAACAATAGTTACAAATAAAATATATTATTTGATAATATCATTAGTATATTATGGATTAGTAAATATATTTACTGCAACAAGACCAAAAGGTGATGTAAGATTATCTGTTGCTTTAATAGGTTATTCTGGTATATTATCGTCAATATTTTTAATCTTAAATAGTTCTAAAAACGTTTTTGAATTAGCAATAGGTTTTATATTTGTTTATGCAATCTCAGTAATTTACGCAGTAACAATACATTCTTTTCCTAATACTTTTAAGGATAAACCCAATATATTTTTCGTTTATCTGCTTTTTATCTTGCAAACATTTTCAACCTTAATTTATACATATTATTTCAAAATATCTGTAATTTTATTCTCAATATCAATACTTATCTTTTACTTATCAATAAACATATTCAGATATAAAAAATATACTAGTTTTGCTATTAACACAACCAATGTATATGCTAAAGCCGGTACATTATATTTCCTTTATGGACAAGAAATATCAGCTCTTTATTCAATAATTATATTAATTTCTTCTATATTATTTTATTTTAATATTATTACACTTCTCGATTTTATTCATCTACTAATAATAGGATTTGTTGGAATCCATATATTTATTCATGCACCTTTAATGCTACCAGTAATTTTAAGATGGACCTCTGCTAGAAGATATTCTTTATTACCTTATATTTTAATAGTCATATCTGCATTGATTTGGCCATTCGATATGCATATAGCATTTTTATTTGTTGTTTTAGCTATAGTATTTTTAGTATTGATTGTCAAACCATCTAAAGAAGCTATACCACTTTCTTTAATTAAGCAGTAAATATTATTTATCTTTTATCTTATTAAATAATTTTGCATACCATTCAGGTACCTTAATTTCCTCATTAGGAATTCTTTCCATTGTAAATGGCCTTATATCTAATATAGGAGTTTTATCATACATATCTAAATTATCAACATATAATATGTTATCTTTTATATCTATTAATTTCAAGATACTAATAATAAGTAAATTAGGTCTTGCAGGTGATCCAGAAGAAAATACTCCTACTTCTGGTGTCTGTACATTATATAATCTTTCTATTTTTCTTAATCTTACTTTCAATACTTTCTTATCTTCTTCTTTTAATTTATGAGCATAACCGATAACAATTATGTGAGAAAAACCTTGTAAGCAACATAACCCATCTTTATAATCATCATAAATAAAAATCTGACCTTGAACTCCAAATAATGAATTTCTAACCTCTTCATCACTATGATTATTAATTACTACTCCTATAGGTTTTAAATCAATATGAATATCTTTCATATTAATTTCCTCTATATAATATGATAAGATAAAAACTATAAAGGCTTTATAGATCTCTTTTTAAATTTTTAATTTATAACTAAATCATTATAAATATTAAATATATTTAATAATTACATAATAAATTTATGAAATCTCTTTCTTAAATTGTTCTATAGCTCTCTTAATTTCATCTACTGATGCTTCATCTTCTAATGTGGAAACATCTCCCAAAGGTTGATTCAAATATACTGCCTTAATAACTCTTCTCATAATTTTACCACTTCTTGTTTTAGGCAAAGATTTTACAATCTCTATGCTTTGAAATACTGCTATAGGTCCAAATGTTTTCCTAGCATGATCTATTAGTTCTTTCTTTAATTCTTCACTTGGCTTATATCCTTCTTTTAACACAACAAATCCAATAGCAACCTCTCCTCTAACAGGATCCGGTACTCCAACTACTGCTGCTTCTGCAACTGCTGGATGAGAAACCAACGCGCTTTCTAGCTCGAATGTACCTATTCTATGTGCAGATATCTTTATAACATCATCTGCTCTTCCCAAAAACCAAATATAGCCGTCTTCATCTATCATTGCTGCATCACCAGTATAAATCATACCCTTTAGATTTGGATTTGCTTCCCAGTATGACTTCCAATATCTTTCTTGGTCTTTCCATAGTTCAGATGTAAATCCTGGGAATGGATGTTTAATAACTAAGACACCTTTTTCACCAGGTTTTACTGGTTTACCAGTATTTTCATCTACTACTTCTCCTAATATACCTGGCAATGGTATTCCAGCACTCCCTATTTTTATTGGCATCATTTTAATTCCATATGTATTACCTACAACAGGGCCTGCTGTTTCAGTTTGCCAATAATGATCTATTACAGGTACTCTTCCTTCGAACACATCATACATTAGCCATTTTAATGGTGTGGGATTTAATGGTTCTCCAGCACTAAAAACTACTTCTAAGCTTGATAAATCATGTTTTTTAGCATAATCGGTTCCATACTTCATTAAAAGCCTAATGGCAGTTGGAGAGAACCATACTTTTGTAACTCTATTTTTCTCAATAACTTCCCACCACATATCTGGTTTAGGATAATCAGGAACTCCATCGTATAACAAGCTCGGTATACCAAATATTGGAACTCCCCATACCATATAGCTAATACCTGCTTGCCATCCCACATCACTTGTTATAAACCAAATATCTGTAGGCTTTAAATCATAAATCCATCTTGCCATAGTAACAACGTGATTCTGAAAAGGACCATGTTTATGAACAACAGGCTTAGGTTTAGCTGTTGTCCCTGATGTAGGAGTTATAAATATAGGTTCGTTAGATTCCATCCATTCTACTTCACTTGTTCCATTTTTAGAATAGTCTAAAAATTCATCAAAATATATATCTCTTCCTTTTTCCATATTTACATCTTGACTTGAGTAGCCTGTTTTTAAAACAACTACCTTCTTTACTTTTACGCTTGTCATCTTTAATGCATCATCTACTATTTGCTTTAGATTTGAAATTTTGCCTCTTCTCATATTATAATCTTGAACAAATATCCATTCTGCCTCAACTCCATCAATTCTATCAGCCAATGCTTTTGCTGAGAATCCTGCATAAACACTTGAGTGTATAGCACCTATTCTTGCTGCAGCATGAAGAACAGCTACAGATTCGGGCCTAGTTGACATATAAGTTAATACTCTATCACCTTTTTTGATTCCAATACCTCTCATAGCAGCTGCATATTTATCTACAATACTTTTATATTGAGCAAAAGTATAGGTTTTTGAAATTCCGATTTCAGGATTTTCATAAATATAAACAGCTTTATTACCATAACCCTTATCGATTTGAAAATCTATATGACTATATTCAGTGTTTGTTAATCCTCCAATAAACCACTTGTAGGGCTCTCCATTTTTACCCCATTCAAATGTTTTATCCCACATTCTTTTCCAATATATGTATTTGGTATTTTCTAATGCAATCTTTTCCCAAAATGATATAGGATCTTTCTTTGCTAATTCAGACAAATATTTTACATAAGGCGGAATTAATATTACTTCACCCATTTTTTCAGATTCTTCTGACATTTAGATCACCAAATCCACTATTTCACCACTAAATTGTATTCTTAAATGAATACTTAAACTTTTATCTTCACTTGTATATATAATAAAAATTGTTTTTAATATAAAAAATAAAAATTTATGCTATTGGTTTTTAAAATCTAAATATATCTAATTTGTCTAGGATAAAAATATGAAAGTAATAGCAATTGATATAGGGGCAACGAATTTAAGAGTAGCATTATTCGAAGATAACTCTAAAGTTAATGAATTAAAGGTACAAACTCCTAGGGATAATCCAAACTCTATTTCAAATTCAATAATAAAAATGATAAATGAATTATCTCCCGAAAAAGACTTTCAATCTATTGGAATAGGATCTATAGGACCATTAGATTTAAAGAAAGGGATCATAGAACTTGCCCCAAATTTAGGCCTCAAAAATATTCCCTTAAGAGATCCTTTAGTAAACGAATTTCACAAAGAGGTATACATAGCTAATGATGCCATGGCAGCAGTTTGGGCTGAAAAGGTACTTGGAGATGCAAGAGAAAAAAATGATATAGCATACATCACCATGAGTTCAGGAATAGGAGTTGGAGCTATAATTGATGGCAATTTAATCGTTGGTAGAAGAGGTAATGCTCATGAAATGGGTCACAGCTTAGTCAAATTTGATTCGAATTTAATTTGTGGCTGTGGTAAAGTAGGTCATTGGGAGGCTTATGCTGGAGGCAAAAATATACCAAAAGTTGCTAAAGATTTTGCAAACGAATGGAAAGGTAAAGAATCTGAAGGTTATCTTTTAGCTAAAGAAAATAAATTAACTCCAGAAAAACTATATAGTTTAGCGAGAAAAAATGACGAATTTTCAAAATCATTGGTTGATTTCTTAAATATAATACATGCTGCAGGTATTTCTAATATAATTGCTGCTTACGATCCAGAGATCATATATATAGGAGGCAGCATATATCTTTATAATGAGGATCTCATAAAGCCATATTTAATTAAATATATACCAATGTTTAGTGCACTTGGAGTTCCTGAAATAAAGATGTGCTCATTTGGAGATGATCAAGTATTATATGGAGCTGCAAGTATTGCAATAAATCCTCCTTATCAAATAAAGAAGTTTATTTTATAATTTATTAAAATTTTTAATTATAAATAAAATCTTTATATAGGTGAATTTTTAAGTATAAAAATTAATTAACTTCTTGTTTATTTTTAATAAACGAGAACGATAGAGGTGTGTAGATTCGACAAATAAAATCATAATGTGTCTGAGAGGGGATTATGAGGCAATAAAAATTATAAAGAGTAAAAAGGATCTTCTTGAAAAGCAAGGAATATTATTAATTAATGATTATGTAAATTCTGAAGCAAGCGTAATAATATCACCACTAAGAAATACACCAGAATATGATGTATATTATAATAGCATCAAAGATCTTAAAAATGTCATCTATGAAGAAGACCCAGAAGTAGCATTATTTAAAGCAATAGTTTATCCCAAAACAAGCTTTAACCATATAATAGTTGGCATAGACCCAGGTATGTTATGCGGATATGTAATTTTAGGAGATGGAATCGCTATAGGTGAAGGTAAAGTCTCATGCAATTCCATAGGTAATATAATTAAAAAAGATTTAGAAAAAATTCCTCATATTAATAAGGAAATAATTCTTGGCTCTGGTGAAGGATGGATTACAGCGGGAAACTCTCTTCTAAGAAACGGTCTCTCATATAAAATAGTTAGAGAAGAAGAAGTTGCAAAATTCATGCCAAAAACTCCAATATTCAAAATATTTAAAGATAAAGATGTAAGATCAGCTATGGCAATTGCGCTAAGAGGGAGTAGAAATTGGATGGATCATTAACTAAATTCATAGATGAAGTAGGTAGCGAATATTGCGGTAAATTATCTAAGGAATTTGAGGTTTCTAGAATTTTAAAAAATAAACAAGGATCAAAAATTGTTCAAACTTTTCATGTAGAAAATATAAAACAAATGAGTTCAGGTAATATTGTGGATTCTAAAGATAAGATATTAAAGGCGTTGCATGTTAATAAAGTTGAAGAAGCATATAATAAATTATTAGATTCTTTTTCAAAAAAAGGGGAATTTAGATTTATTGGAGAGCCTAAATTAAAAGAGGGCAATTTAAAGGATTTACCATTTGTTAAATTTTATGAAAAAGATGGGGGTTATTACTTAACTAGTTCTTTAATAATATCATGTTATAAAGGAATATGCAATGCAAGTATACATAGAATAATGCTATTAAACGAAAAAGAGGCTGTTGTTAGAATAGTTCCTAGGCATTTGTATTATTTATATAATGAAGCATTAAAACAAGGGGAGATGCTTCCTGTTACTGTTGTTATTGGAGTTCATCCGAGCATAATTTTAGCATCTTCTCATTCTCCTCCTTTAGGATATTTTGAATTAGAGGCCGCTTCAAATATTTTGGGCGGTCTTGAAGTTTTTAGTTCTCCAATTCATAAAAATCCCATACCTATTGGGGCAGGAGCTATAATCGAGGGATTTATATCAGAAAAAATGACTGATGAAGGACCATTTGTTGAAGCTATGGGGGGATATGATAAAGTAAGAAAACAACCAATACTAATCGCAAATAAGGTTTATATAAATCCTGATGAAACAACACATATTATTTTACCGGGTGGATATGAACATGCTATATTAATGGGATTTCCAAGAGAGGCAAGTATATATAATGCAGTATCTAAAGTAGTTCCGAAAGTCCATGGCGTTAATCTTACCTATAATAGTGGAGGTTGGTTACATGCAATCATTTCTATAGAAAAAAATCATGATGGAGACGCAAAAAATGCAATATTGGCAGCATTTGCAGCTCATCCGAGCGTAAAGCATGTAATCGTCGTTGATTCCGATATTAATGTTTACGATATTAATGATGTTGAGTGGGCCATAGCGACTAGATTTCAAGCCGATAAAGACTTAATTGTAATAACCAATGCTAGAGGTTCGACTCTTGATCCTAGTGCAAAAGATGGATTAACATCAAAAATGGGTATCGATGCAACTAAGCCAATAAATGGGGGTATTGAATTCGAAAGAGCAAAAATACCTTAAAATTTTTATTTAACTTTAAATAATAGCAAAGTTGAAAATATGTGAGGTGCAAACATTTTTGGATACTAATGAAAGGTTTGACTTAATAAAGAGAAATTTGGCTGAAATACTAACCGAAAATGAATTAAGAGAAAAGATAGAAAATGGAGTTAAAATGAAAGGTTATTTAGGCTTTGAGCCAAGCGGTTTACCTCATTTAGGATGGATTATATGGATGAACAAGGTAAAGGATCTAATCGAGGCAGGTATTGAATTTAATTTATTAGAAGCTACATGGCATGCAATGATAAATGATAAATTAGGAGGAAATATTGAACTTATTAGAAAAGCTGCAAGGTTAACAAGAGAAGTGATGAATGCATTAAGCATACAAATTGATAAGATAAATTTTGTTGATGCAGAAAAATTGGCTAACGATAAAGACTATTGGGCATTGGTAATCAAAGTTATGAAAATGACGAGCTTAGCAAGAATGAAAAGAGCATTAACAATAATGGGCAGAAATATGGATGAAGCTGATCTAGACACATCAAAATTAATTTATCCAGCTATGCAAGTTAGCGATATAATATATATGGATTTAGATATAGCTTTGGGAGGTTTAGATCAGAGGAAAGCACACGTTTTAGCAAGAGAAATAGCAGAAAAAATTAATGTTAAGAAACCAATAGGATTGCATACACCTATTTTAACAGGATTAGGTGGAGGAAAAAGAATGGAAACTGGAGAAATTGATGAGCAGGCAGCAAGTTATAAGATGAGTAAGTCAAAACCAAATACTGCAATATTTGTTAATGATAGCGAAGAAGATATAAAGAATAAAGTAATGAATGCATATTGCCCTCCAAGGCAAGCAGAATTTAATCCTATACTTGAGATAAACAAATATCTACTCTTTTCTGAAAAAAAGTTTAAGCTAGTTTTAGAAAGGCCTGAAAAATATGGAGGAACCATTATTTTTGAAAAATATGAAGACCTAGAAAATGCATATATTAATGGAAAGGTTCATCCTCTCGATTTAAAAATTGCAACAGCAAATTCATTAATAGAAATGTTAAAACCTGTTAGGAAATTATTTGAAAAGGAAGACATAAAAGAATTAGCTCAAGAAATTTCGAAAGGATTAACAAGATAATTTTTAATTAAAAATTTTTATAAATTTATATGCTCTGAGAGAAACAACAATATTGAGAATAGGGCGAGCCTGCCCAAGTGAGGTATACCAGTAAATCAATTTTCTGGTATACCTCTATCTGGTATACCTCTAAAAGGGTGCAAAAAGTGAAGTATTTAATTAAAGCTTCGTTCGAGGTTGACGGTAGAGTCGATAAACATGATGTAATAGGAGCAGTGTTTGGCCAAACAGAAGGATTATTAGGAAGCGAGTTCAATTTGGAGCAATTACAAAATAAAGATAAAATTGGTAGAGTACATATTGATATGAAATATCAAGGAACAAAGTCAGTAGGCATATTACAAATTCCAAGTAATTTAGATAGAGTAGAAACTGTTTTATTAGCTGCCATGATTGAGAGTGTCGATAGAGTAGGTCCATATACAAGCAGGATAACAATAGATGATATACAAGATCTAAGAATAGAGAAATTACAAAAGATAGTTGAAAGAGCAAGAGAATTATTACAAAGAGTTAAGGAACAAGAGCCTGATATAAAAGAAATTTTAAGAGAAATATCACAAAAACCTGAAGTTCAAGCTAAAGTAATAGAAATAGGTGAAGAAAAATTACCAGCAGGCCCTGATGTAGAAAAGGCTGATACAATAATTATTGTAGAAGGTAGAGCTGATGTTATTAATTTAATGAAATATGGTTATACAAATACAGTTGCTTTAGAAGGGGCAAGAGAAAAAGTACCTAAGACAATAATTGAATTGGCAAAAAATAAAAAAGTAATAGCGTTTGTTGATGGAGATAGAGGAGGGGATTTAATATTAAAAAATCTATTAGACCAAGTTCATGTAGATTATGTAGCTAGAGCTCCAAAAGATATGGAAGTAGAACAACTAACAGGAAAAGAGATCGCAAGGGCATTATCACAAATGATGCCTGCAGAAGCTGTTAAACAACAACTCTTAAGTATAAAAGAAACTAAAGAAGAAGCTGAAGCAGCACATGAACTAACCCTTCCTGAAAGTCAAAGAGAGGAAAAGAAGGAGGAAATTGTACAGCCAGAACCATCAGGTCAACAGATTGTTCAAGAAGAAAAAATGGAACAAAAACATGAATCGGTTTCCCAATTAATAGTACCAAAACAGGTTATAGATAACATAAAAAATATCAAAGGAACTTTAGAAGCAATAATTTACGATAGGGATTGGAAAGAAATAACAAGAATTAAGGTAAGAGACTTGTTTACATGGTTAGATACAGCACAACCGAACTCTGCATATGCAATAATATTTGATGGCATTATAACACAAAGAATTTTAGATTTAGCTGGGGAAAAAGGCATCGTATTGCTTATAGGTGCTAGAATGGGAAGCAAAATATCATCAAAAAGGGGAGATGTAAAATTTGCAACTTTTAGCGACTTAACTTGAACCTCCTAAGAAATCTAATAATGAAGGTTGTTTTGCACCAACCTTCAAATCTTTTTCTGATATCCCAAAATAATTAAGTATTCTTAATGCTGATGGTATAATTTGTTTGTCAATATAATAGTTTGTATCTATATCTGAATCTTTAATCATAAAATATGGTCTTGCTTTTTTAGATATAGAACCTGGACCTTTTATTATTACAAAACCGACTTTGCTTCCAGGAGAAATCTTGTAACCCATTTTTTCCATTAATTTTGCCGCATATGCATGAGGAGTTTCTGCCTCATATTCATTGATTTCTTTCGTCAAAGTTTTCCAAATAATCAATTTATCAAGAGGTATTTCTCCTTTCTTTAAACTCTCAATAACTCCTTTCACATATTCAATTGCTTTTTTTGGATCACCTGTTCTCAATATAAGCTCTGCAATATTTGATTGAACCTCCTTAGCAAGATCACTCCAATCGCCCCTAACAGCTTCAAAGCCTACAATATCTATTTTCCCATTATCCAACAATCCTGCATACCTTTTCTTAGCCTCTGTAAAGAAAACTCTTTTATATACTTTATCAACCTTAATATCGAACTCCAATTCATTAGTTATCCAATCAATAACCTTATTTATTTTTTCTTTATCATTGTCAACAAATACGCTATCCGTATCTCCATAATAAACCTTTAATCCTATAGATTTTGCATAATTTATTGTATTCGATATTAAATCTCTACCCCAGGCTGTAACAGCTTCTGCACAATCTCTGCAATACCACCTTGCAGCTCCCCATCCTAAATAGCCGTAACTTGCATTTGCCAATACCTTAATTGCCCTTTGCCTTTCATTTAATAGATTATATTCTGGCGTTCCTTCTTTGTATAATTTCATTGCTTTCTTAGTTTCGCTTCTCCATTTTAAAAATCTTTCTAATACCATCCTAATAAATGCAGGCCTATCGTAACAAAATTCATGATTTACTTCTGGCGCTTTATTTTTTATTTTACAATCCTCTCCTTCTTTTAATAAAGTATCTGGTCCTACATTGTACTTTACCATAATACTTGGATACATACTTGCAAAATCTAGAACTGCTACATTCTCATGTATTCCTGGTTCTGGTTTTAATACAACTGCTCCAGTATAAGTTTCTATATTTCTTTCAATTCTATTAGGCATTAACTCATTTTTCTTCTTAGCCTCTCTCATAAGCCTTGCTTCTAACCTAAATGCAACACTAGCAGCAACAACTTGATCCATTGGCAAGCCGCTTATTATGCTTAATTGAGCACCAAAAGGCAAGAATTTATAGGCTAGGCCTAAAGTAGATTCAACATCGTCAATTGTATATTGTTTTAATATATTCCTTTTTTCCATATTGTCCCAATATTGAGCTATAAGCCACCAATCTATGTTAACTCTTTTATTCTTAGGCATAACACCTAAATAATCTGCTACTTCATCCAAAGATTTAATTTTAATTTCTTGTAACTCCTCCGCAAAATCATATAGATCAACGTTCAATCTTCCTTGGATTGAATAATGACCAAAAACACTTGGATTTGGCACAGAATCAACTTTCCTTCCTATATCTAATTTTATTTTATATATTTTACTGCGTTCAATTATATATGGCCAATCAAATCTGTTTTGATTATATCCTACTATTATATCAGGGTCTTCTTTTCTTATTAATTCAATAAAATCATGTAATAATTGGCTATCATCATGACCCTTAGCTTCTAGTACTATTGGATCTTTACTATTATTAAATTTTATACTGATAAGTACTATTGGATCTTTACTAGCATCAGGAGTTCTTTGGGGATTATAGACTTCTATATCAAAAGCCATTATCTTTAAACCTTCTAATGGATCAACATTAATTCTAGTCTCATCTTCTAATATATCTCCTTCTATCTCATAAACATTATCTACCCTATAATTAAATTTATTTTCTATTGGCTTAACTTTAACTTTATACCATCTCATAGGATATAGGTTTTTATCTAGAGTATATCTAAATGAAAACCTTATATCAGCTTCTAAAACTTCTTTCACTCCATCTATGCTGGCTATAGTTTCCCGATATTCTCTAACACTTTCAGGTATAACTGTGGTAACTTTCAAAACTTTAGCTCTTCTACCTATGTAATTCATGTTAACTTCTTCAACATTTAATATGGGACTTCTACTCTTTGAAAGTTTTTGGATTTCTTCCTTTACTTTATCTACATCTGCTTCATTATCAAGCAATATATAAAAATAAGGCCTAAATGATTGATCTATTAATAACACTTTTTTATTATTTGGATCTCTTCCCCATAATATTATAATTGGTGAATTATTAGCTATATCGTAGCTTATATCAAGAAGTTGAAATGCCAGTAAATTTTCCATCTTAGTGCCCCACTATTATTTTGTAAACTAAAATCCTTAAACTATACTGTTTCATATGAT
>DAXV01000045.1:0-17784 GCA_002506595.1 Acidilobaceae archaeon UBA158 | reverse complement strand
AAAATCACTCTTATATTTTATTTGTAAATTAATTGATTTAAATTATTATTCTTATATGAAGTTTCATTTTATATCTTGCTAATTAATTAAATTTATTTGAAATATATGCTAAGAATTCCTTCTTCTAAATCTTCACAAACTATCTATGTAAGATTTAGTAAACTTAATGTTTGCCTCAGATCTTTTATTTATAAAAACCTATTTGCCAATATTTATAATCATACTTCTTTAAGTTTTTATATCACCATAACGTTTAAATCCTTTATCCCATAAGCTATCAAAATCTATTATCTTTTTTTCCCTAGACTTAAGGTCTTCAACCAATATTCCATATAATCCTTTTGATATAAAAACATATGGGTGATCTTCATAAACAAATATATCCTTTTGCTTTAGATTAAGTATCCTTACTGATATATATAATCTACTTTTTCTTGAGCCATCTTTGTTTACTCCGATCAATTTATATGTCTCAATAGTCTTTGCTATATACTCTTGTTTAAATTTTAAGGCCAAGGATCTTGCATAGCTATGATCCCTTATGTATAAATCTATTCCATTTTTCTTTACTTCTTCAACCTTTATTATCTCACCTCTTGATTTATTTAAAAGATCTGTAATTTCATTCTTAACTTCTTCATATAGATCTGAAGTAATCTTATCTGGATATCCTCTGATTTGAATTATTGCGTTATAACCCCTTTGAGTTTTAATAGAAGAACATATAGGACATATTGTTTTGTTAAGTTGAATAGTTATTAATTTATCTTCTCTTAATACTAAATTATTATATGTGCCTTCTATTGTTATTTTAGCATTTACAAAGCTTTGATTAAATTCTATAAATTCTATATTTTTTATATAAACATCTTTTATTGGATCTATAGGTTTCATCTTTTCAGTAATATAAATTTTTAAAAAACTGTCTAAAGTTTCCTCTAAAGTGTCTAGTCCTGAACTCCATTGACCCATATATTTATAGGATCCGCAAATAGAACAATAAGTAAATTCAACTTTATCTGGTATTTTAGCAATACCCTTATATTTAATAAAGCAATCTTTGCAAAATCTATCTACAAATTCTACCTCATTGCTAGATCTTCCACATACTGGGCATATTTTTTCTGGCATTTTTTATTTCCTATCTATATGTATTATATGGAATTTAATTAATTTTATTGATTACTCTTTTTCATTTTAATATTAAAAACTTTTTTTAATTTATATCTATTAGAAACATTAATTATTTTGGATTGCTATAATTAATATTATGGGTATCCCTTGTGGCAATAAGAATAGCGGTTTTAGGAACAGGAAATATGGGTAGCGCAATAGCAGAAAGACTAGCAAATACAGGTTTCACAATATTTTTATGGAATAGAACTATTGATAAAGCTAAAACTCTTGGAACAAAAATAAATGCAACTGTTTATGATACCCCATGGAAAGCTATTGAAAATGCAGATATAGCAATTTCATTAGTATCTGATGATAATGCATTATATAATATTATCTCACAAATGAGAAGATCTGATGGATTATTATTTATAAATTCATCGACAATTACTCCAAAAGCTAGCATCATTGCATCAAAGCAATTAAAAGAATTGGGTGCTTGTTATGTTGAAGCACCAATAATTGGAAATCCACGTAATTTAATTCAAGGAGACGCAATTTTTTTAGTTGCTGGCGAAAGAAACTGTGTTAGGTACTCCATGGGAATATTGATGTCAGCTGGAAAAATTATAGAAATAGGAGAAGAGAGCTATAAAGCTTCTATCGCAAAATTGATGTATAACACTATGCTGATATCATCTATACAATTGCTAAGTGAATCTCTAACTTTAGCTGAGGCTTATGGAATAGATCATGAAAAAGTCAAAGAAATAATGTCTAATACAGTCTTTAAACAATTCATTGACAAATATTTGGATAGAATTACCAATGAAAACTATCCGGCCTCGTTTAAAATTTCATTGGCTGCGAAAGACTTAGAATACGCAAGCCAAGCGGCATATGATGCTAATATAGTTTTACCACTCGTTAGAACTTCTGCACAAACATTTAAACAGGCCGATATCTTTGGTTTAAATGAATCAGATTATACCAAAATTTTTAATTTTATAAATCCAAAAAAATTTAAAATCACATACAATTCAAATAAATAACTATAATTAAATGCCTCATCGCTTTGGCCCCTCTTCATTATTTATCAGAAGCGGCCAACTTCTAATCACAGGCACCTATTATTAATATTATATATTTGTTATTTATGTTTATCTAATCTTACAGACAAATTTTTACATAACTATTCTTTGATTTGTTATCATATTTTAATTATTAAATATTTTCCTAAATATATTGAAATTTAAAAATCACATATTTTAAATATTAAGAGTATTTAATCTGTATGCACTTATATCTATTAATCCATTCAAATTTTCACAGTTATATGTTTCCTCATTAATATTATTTATTGAATAACCCATTTCGCTTAATACATCAATTATACTTTGTTTATTAATAGATACAATTGCGATATCCTTAAAGCTTTTCGATTTTTCTATAGCATCTGAGATTTGTTTAGACCTAGTCAAATAAAGTAAAGCTCTTAATGAAATATTCGAAATTTTATTATCGTTTTTAATATCTTCTAATACATATGTATAAATTAATGCTATATCACATTGTTCTATATTGTTAGGTATTGAAAAGATTAGTGTATTTGGTTGAAATCTTTTTGTTAAATCAGCTAAAAAATTCTTATCAATAGATACATCATTTATTTTTGTTAAATATATTTTATCAAATGGATATAATAGCTTTATTATTTTCACTAGTTAACACCTAATGTTTTATTCAAATAATTCTCTATCACTATTGGTGAATATAAACCTATAAATTGGTTAACAGTACTGCGCAAATCTGAATTATAAATAATTAACATTGGGGTCGCATCTATACCTTGAGTATAAGCTAAGTCAGCGATATTATAAGCTCTTTGCATTGTTGAATTTATATCATTATAATTTATTGATAAATTGCTTTGATTAAGCAAAGTATATATAGTATATGGAGTTGGTATCTGTAATTGAGAGGTTTTATTATTTTCATATAATAATATGCTGTTATAATATATGGCATAATTTTTATCTAATATATTGTAAAATTGATTAAACCCATATTTTTGATATATTAAATCTAGCATAGCTATCATCTCTAATGAATATTGGTGAATAGGCATTCCTATAAAAACTAGCATTGTATAATTGTTTTTTGCTAAATAATATAAATATGGTAATGTATTATTAAATTCTATTGCGCAATAAGGACATTCTGGGTCATAAATTATAAATAAATAATATTTTGCCGAAGGATTTCCATACTTTGGAATTAAAGAACTATTAATATATTGCAATAAGGGTGCTACATTTATTAAATTATTAGTTGTTGTAGTTGTAGTTTGAGTTGTTGTAGTAGTTTGAGGTACAATATTTTTGTTACTCTTGCTAATAGCTAAATAAGTTCCCAAAACAACTATAGCAACTATAATAATAATTAAGGCAATTTGATTTTTTCTCGTTTATCGCACACCTCAGTTTAGCTACATTAAATTCAGTTTATATCTGCACCTATAGATTTTACGTATTTTTAATTATTTTTATTTAATTTATAAGAAATTTTACATTAAGTCTTAAATACTTAATATAATATAAAATTAATTTTTCTTATTATTAAAATTAGCACAATAAAATTCAAAAATCTAAATAAAAGTTTTTATTTTTGTAAATCTTTTTGTGAACTAGTTTGTTTTTGATTTTCTTCTTTGCTATCTTTTTCTATTTCTTTTAATTCCTTTTCAAGTTCTTTTTCTATTTCTTCAATTGGCTTTGGCGGAGGTGTAGTTACTAATGTATAACCTATCCATCCTATTATTGCAAATATTGCTAACACCGCAATACTACCAGTTAGTTTAAGTAATGTTAATGCGGCTTTGGCTGCTATAGGTGGATACCATAATATAACTAAGTATGCTAATATAACAATTACTGAAATAATTATCAACAATGCCCCTGTTGCTTTATCCTTATTCAATTCATATCCCCAATAATCTAAAGAATTAGATAAATTTAAATTTTACTGTTTCTTTAAAATTTATAATAAAATATTTACTTTATATAAAATATAATTATTACTCAAAGTTTTTTAATAACATAATTACTTTGCTTAAAATTTCTTGATTTACTTCGTCAATACTTTTCTCATTATTATCTATTACCTCATCAATAGAAATTACCTTTACACCATTTCTCTTAGCCAAATCTAAAACTTCAATGTACCTTTTCTTCACCCTTTCTAAAAATGTTCTATTTTCAAATATCGATATTGATGATCTCATAGATATTCTCTTTAAAGCAATGTCCAATGGAACATCTAAATATATTACTATATCAGCTTCTATAGCAAATTTATTTACCTGATTAATCCAATTAATATCTTCACCTTGATATGCCATATTAGAATATTTATATCTATCCATTATGACTATATAATTTTTGTTAATATAATTTAAAATGCCCTCATTAATACCATCACCATAATTTAAATGATAAAGTCGATCTGCCGCAAATAATAAAGCAATTATATTATCATCTATTCTCTTTTCTTTATCCAAAATAATTCTTTGTATCAATGAACCTATTTCATTTTTTGTGGGTTCTTTAGTATAAATCGATTTATATCCTAATTTATTTAATTTTTCATTTAACAGTTTCGAATGCGTTGTTAAACCACTACCATCGATTCCTTCGAACGCTATCAATAATCCTTTTTTCAATATGTATCCCAATCCTAAAATAGCATTTCTCCTATTAATTTCTTTTTAAAAGAATTCAATTTATCCATCATTACATACTAAAATATATTAGTAACTATAGCTAACATTAAATTTAGGGAAGCCTAAACTAATGTTGAAGTTTCACACAGGTCTCTGTTTAGTTTCAAGAAGAAACTAGGGATGAATATGGAATACAAAGAGCTATTAAAAACCTTTGGACCTGCATGGATAGTAATGATAGCTGATGTTGATGTAGCATCAATAGTTGAAGGTATGCAATCAGGTATTACATGGGGGTATAGAATGGTATTTATAATGCTTATATTAACAATCCCCCTTTTCTTTATACAAGATGCGGCCGGAACATTAGGGACTGTATCTGGTATGGGTTTAGGAGAAGCTATAAGGAAAAAATTTGGTAAAAAACAAGCTATAATTGCTTCAATACCTATGACAATAACTGATTTTTTAGAATATGTTGCTGAATATGCAGGAATAGGGATAGGTCTTCAATTATTAGGAATTCCATTAATAATAGGTTTATTTACTGTGTTTATATTTCATATTATAGTTGCAACTAGCAGAAAATACAGACATGCTGAAATGGTTCTAATACCAATAAGTTTTATTTTGGTTCTAACTATAATATGGATAGCAACGATGTTTCCAATAAATAATAAAGAATTTCTATATTATGGATTAAATCCAATACAACCATATAATAATAAAAATTACATGTTTTTATTAGCTGCAAGTATTGGAGCCGTAATAATGCCTTGGATGCTATTTTTTCACTCAGGAGCTGATTCCAAGAAGAAGATAAAAACAGAAAATTTAAAGTATGAAAGATTGGAAACATTAGTTGGGGCTATTGTATCAGAAATCTTAATGGTTATAACTGTAATTGTGGGCTATGACCTTGCTAGAATTGATCCAAATATGCCTGTTGATATCATAATAAATTCCTATACGTTTAAAAGTATTTTGAACAGCTTTAATTTAAATCTTTTGTATTTATTAGGAATTGGTTTCATAGCATCAGGATTTTTAGCATTAGTTGTTATATCTATGGCTTCTGCATGGGGGGCATTAGATGCTTTAGAAATAAAGAAACATAAATGGTATATAATAATTTATTCAATCGAATCAATACCAGCTTTATTAATAGTATTAATATCAAAAAATTTAATATATCTAATGCTAGAATTAATGGTAATTTATACAATAGTAGTAGCTCCTCCCTTATATTATTTAGGTAGATTAGTTTCTGATGAGAAATTGATGAAAGGAAAGCCGATAAAAGGAATTAAATTAAAAGCTTATTGGACACTTTCTGCGTTGATAGTTATAGGAGGTTTTATAGGATTAATGTCTATATTATAATTAATTGAAAAACAAATTTTTATATTTGAATGAGATTTTTAACTATTTTTATTATCAAAAGAGCTTTATTCTAATAATTTTCTAAAGTTCTCTTCTTTATAGTTTTTGTTTTATAAAAAATCTTTATGTTATCTTCTATTAAAAATTTTCAAAATTAGTAAAAATGTCTAGATTTATGATAATCTTCCCATAAAATATGATAATCAATGCCTAATATAAACTTAAAGCTGAAATTTTTAGCCTTGCATTTATAAGTTATCAGATTATAACATTATGATAATTTTTATGAATAAGTTTAATATTATGAATTAATATAATTATTTTATATGAATATTTCATGTTTATCACTTACATAAAATTAAAATAACCTATTTAACACTAAATATAGAGGAGATGAAAATAAATTTGGTTAAACAAAAAAATAATAACTCTAAAGGTGAAATGCCTTTACCGAGTGATGAAGAAGGTACCATGATTTGTGTAGTGCAAAAAGTAATAGGAGCAGGATTTTTAGAAGTAGTCTGTACTGATGGTAACAAATACAAAGCATGGATCCCTGGAAAAATGAGAAGAAGAGTTTGGTTGCATGAAGGAGACACAATATTATTCCTTCCATGGGGAACTTCAGATATGAAAGGAGAAGTTGTTCATAAGTATCAACAAAGTGAGGTAAGAGAATTAATTCAGAAGGGACTTCTTTCTAAGGATCTCTTAGGAGAGGAAAATGGTTGAAAAATTATTTTGATGAAAAGGAAAAAGTTAAAAAAAGAATAAAAGATGAAGATATAGTAAAAACTGTTGATGAAGTTATAGATTCTTTTACAAACTATCATCTTGATAAGCTAATAAATAAAAAGATCATAAAAGAAATAAAAGGATCTTTTAGTTCAGGAAAGGAATCAAAGCTTTATTGGGGAAAAGGATATAATAATGAGGAAATTGCTATAAAAATATTTTTGACTTCTGCAGCTGAATTCAGAAAAAGCATAAAAGAATACATAATAGGTGATCCAAGATTTCAATCAATACCAAATAAATTTAGGTCGTTAATTTATTTATGGGCCAAAAAGGAATATACAAATCTAAATAAATTGAAAAAAAATGGAGTTAATGTACCTGAGCCCAAAGGATTATCAGGTAATGTTTTAGTTATGGAATTTATTGGAGAAAATGGATATAGGGCACCACTAATTAATGAAATTTATAAAGAGCTGAGCGAAGAAGAAATCCAAAATATTTACAATGATATTAAAGAAAATATAATAAAGATGGTCTGTAATGCAAAAATTGTTCATGCCGATTTAAGTGAATATAACATTATGTATTGGAAATCAAAACCATATATAATAGATGTATCCCAATCTATTGATATAAATCATCCAAATGCCTTATCTTATTTGAAAAGAGATTTGAAAAACGTATATTCCTTTTTCTCAAAACTAATAGAAATTGAAGAATATGAAGAGTATGAAAAGGCGATTTTCAAATGTCTGGAAGAGAAGGAAGAATAGAAAAATGGGTTAAAATTTATTCTCAAGTTCCATCAGAAAACAAAGAAATATTTCTAAAACACTTTGATGAAATTAAGAATTACATTGAAGAAAAACTAAAAGTAAAGGTAGAAATTGATAATAGTAGCTCATTAATAATTATTGAACCATTAGATAATAATACTTCGCCCGCAGATATGATTAAGACAAGAGACATTATACAAGCATTATCAATAGGATTTGTTAAGGAAGAGGCTCTTAGACTTCTCGATGAAGAAAACGTTTTGATAACAGTTGATATAAAATCTAAAGTTGGAGATTCTAATAATCACATAAAAAGGGTATTAGGAAGAATTATAGGAGAAGATGGGAGAGCCAAAAAGACTATAGAGGAAATAACAGGGACTTCAATTCATATAGGAAATAATGTTATAGGCATAATAGGAGATTATAATAGGGCAACCATTGCACAATATGGAATAGAACTTTTGATTGATGGAAAAATGCATAGTACAGTATACAAAAGACTAGAATCAATGATGAGGGACATAAAAAGACAAGATTTAACCAACTTATGGGAGAAAAAATTTTAATTCATTCATAAGGAATGGTTTTTAATTATGATTATTTTGTTGCCATTAAATTCTAATAATCATAATTAAATATTAAAATTTCTGTTTCCTTAGGTAAATTCTCATTTCTTATCTCTATATTATTTGAATTAAGTTTTATAACTTTATATTTAACATTATTTAAAAAATTATTTATGGAATCATAAGGGACTGCAGATCCATCAATCCAATAATGCATAGGGATAACAACTTTAGGCCTTAAATTATCAATAAATTCAATTGCTTCTATATAATTTATTGTAGTCACGCCACCTATAGGGATCATTAAAATATCAACAGGATATAAGGTATCTTTCATTGAATCATTATATTTTTCTCCTATATCGGATAAATTTACTAAACTAATATTTTCTGTGAATAATTTAAATATCTTAACTTTTCCGTACAATTTGCCATTATCTATATCATGAAATGCTTCAAAAAACTCTAAATCAACATCATTTATTCTTTTCTTTCCTAAATAATCTTTTATGATTTCTTTTGTTTTATTTCCATAAGCCATTTCTACAGCATTATGATCAAAATGATTATGAGTTACAATTATATAATCAGCATTTATTCTGCAAGGCTTTAAATTAAGGCTATAACCATCATGTGGATCTATTGCTATTTCTATATTATCATGTTTTATTATGAAATATGAGTTTCCGCACCATTGTATGTTCAATTAGATCCCTATTTCTTTATTAAAATATACACTAAATATATTATATGGAAAAGGTTTTATATTTCAGTTTTTTAATATTTCACAGGGTTAATATGGGTGAGCGGAGTGGTTATTTCTTATAATGAAAAAAGTATAGCGACTATTGAAGATGTAGATCTCACAAATAAAAAAGTTCTATTAAGAGTAGATATGAATTCGCCCATAAAGGATAATATCATTATGGACACAAGTAGAATTAGATCTCATTTGAAAACTATTAAAGAATTAGTAGAGTTAGGATCAAAAGTGGTTATTATGAGTCATCAAGGAAGACCCGGTGAAAACGATTTTATTTCGTTAAAAAGCCATACAGAAATTCTATCAAAATTGTTGGGCTTTAATGTAGAATTTGTTGGAGATATTATAGGCCCTGAAGCTAGAAAAAGGATAGCAACATTAGAAGTTGGAGAAGTCCTTGTATTAGAAAATACAAGATTTTTGTCGGAAGAAAACATAGAAATGCCTTATGAGCAACTTATAAATACAAATTTCGTGAAAAAACTCTCTCATCTATTTAATTATTACGTTGGGGATGCCTTTGCTAGTTCTCATAGAAGTCAAGCAAGTATTGCAGGTTTTCCATTAGTAATGCCAGCGGTTGCTGGAAGAGTCATGGAAGATGAAATTAGGAGCTTAAGCAAAGCGATTAATGGAGAGAAACCTTCTACATTATTTATAGGTGGAGCAAAACTTAATGATGCAATAAAAATAATAAACCATTTAATAAAATCTAAAAAAATAGATAACATATTAACCGGAGGACTTGTAGCTTTATTATTATTAAAGGCCAAAGGGTACAATATAGGCAAAGCAGAAAAAATCATAGAAGAAAAATTCGCTAATTTAATTCCTGAAGCAAAAGAATTATTAAAGTATGAAAATATTTATTTGCCAGAAGATTTTATATCAGAAGTTGATGATATTGTAGAAATAGTTCCTGCAAAAGAAATAAAAGGCTCTCCTAAAGATATAGGACCTCAAACATTAGATAAATATAATGAGTTATTGAAAGGCTCTAAGACAATCATATTAAGAGGTCCTGCTGGAGTAATAGAAGACGAAAGATTTAGAAAAGGAACCGTGAAATTAGCAACTGCATCTCTTAACAGCAATGCATATGTTATATTTGGCGGAGGTCATTTTATTTCAATATTAAATGATCTGTCTCCTATGCTGAGGAAGAAAATAAGTTATATAAGCACAGGAGGGGGAGCAGTTGTTTATTTCTTATCTGGAGAATCTATGCCAGGAATAGAAGCTCTAGCTTTATCTTATGAGAAATTCTTTAAAGGGATAAGACAATGAAAAGCAAAGTAAAGGTAGCTATAAACGGGTTTGGTACAATAGGTAAAAGAGTCGCAATTGCAGTAAACAAACAAGATGATATGATAGTTTCAGGAATTGTTAAGAAAAAACCCGATTATAACGCTTTATTTGCTAAAAAAAATGGGATGAATATCTATACAATAACAGAAAAAGATGCTGATGAATTTAGAAAGAAGGGTATAGAGGTAAATGGATTAATAGATGATCTATTAAAAGAATCAGACATAATTGTGGATGCAACCCCTGATGGGGTTGGAGAAACGTATAAAGAATTATACAATAAATACGGCATTAATTCTATATTTCAAGGAGGAGAGGAGGCCAAAGTAGCAGATATATCATTTAACGCATTATGTAATTATGATGAAGCATATGGTAAAAAAAGCATTAGGGTCGTATCTTGTAACACAACTGGTTTATTAAGAAGTATATGCGCTTTAAGTAGTTTATCAAAAATAGAAAAAGTAAATGCAGTCTTAATAAGAAGAGGAGCGGATCCACAAGAAATAAAGAAAGGACCAATAAATTCTATAGTTTTGAATCCTGTTGGGCTACCAAGTCATCATGCATTAGATGTTAAAACTGTTATTCCCTGGATAAACATCTCCACGGCTGCCGTTGTTGTTCCAACTACATTAATGCATGTCCACCATGTTACTATAAAATTTGCAAGCAGAATTGAAAAAAATGATATATTAGAGGCATTTATGACTTCACCAAGAATAATATTAGTTGATAGTGTTATCTCTGGAATACAAAGTACTTCTCAAATAATAGATTCTGCAAGATTAAATAAAGAAAGAGGGGATATTAACGAATTAGTAGTGTTTAAAGACTCAATAACTGTTGATAATAACGAAGTTCAATTTTTCCAAGCAGTTCATCAAGAATCAATAGTTGTACCTGAAAATATAGATGCGATAAGAGCTTCACTAGAATTATCTGGAAAACTAGAATCTATCAGTGAAACTGATAAGAAGCTCAATATAAATAAGAACCTTTATTAAACAATTATGCTGCATTCAAATCTCTTTGACTTAAAGTGATTAAACCAACTCTCGCTGTTATATCATTTAATCTTTTATAAAACCTTGTATCTAAAACACCTTTATCAATGCTCCACTCAACAAAGCTTGTTAATCCATCAATGAATTCTTCTTCCACTATTTTCGCAATTTTTCTTATTTCATCATTATTCGCAATTTTTATGGCCCTTTCAATAACTAAATCTGATGGATGAGTTAAACCAGATAAATATTTACTAACAGCAGCAGGAGTTATATCAAGTTCGTTAGCTAATTCTCTAACTCCTCTTTCATCTGCCAATATTTCTATTATTTTCTGTCTAGATTCTTTTCCCAGAAGATGTACGTATTTTGTCATTAAGCATTACACCATTCTTACTATGATTAATTAAAATGTAATAAGAGGTTAAGATTACATACTAGGTTTATATCCTTAAAAACCTCTAATATTTAAAAATAAATGAAAAATAAATTTACTTTCTTCCTTTTTTAGCAGATAGTTTATTCACTTTTCTGATTTCAAAATCTATTTCGGCATCAACCATTGAAGCCTTATTTTTTATTTCATTTAATACCTTATTTATAGATTCTTGGAATGACTTTATTGATTCTGCTTTTTCTAAAGTCTCCTTTCCATCACCTGTTATCCTTATTTTCCTGTATCTTGGTTCTGCTTCTGCAAGACCTGTATATAATAATGCTACTATATCATTCTTAAGAGCTGCGCTATAAGGGTCATTACCTAATTGAGTAAATTGATAACCTAAATCAACACCTTTATTTTTAAGCTCGGCAACAACAATTTGTAACGTTCTTTCGTGAACCATTCCTAATTGAGAAATCAAATAAAGCAGAGATAAAAGCTTTGGATTTTGAATAACTTTATCTTTAGTTATTACTTGAGTTGCAACAATCTTTATATCTTTAGTTGTAGATGCCTTCTGATCTACTTGCTCTTCCTTAAGCTTATTCTGTTTCCTACCACCCAACTCCTCTCACCACAAAGTTAAAACTCTCTCTGTATATTTAGTGTTTGGAGGGGCTTAAAATTGAAAAGGAAAAAATTTGCAATTATTTCATTATTAATTATTAGCCTGATAATATTGTTTACTCTTTCTCCTATATATGCACAGCAAATAAGTAGTTTTAAACAAGCACAATGGTCAAGATCAACATGGCTCTACTTGCCTGCAGTTGAAGGCAATAATAGCGGAACGGTAATAAACACAACAGTTACATTGTCATATCCAGGTAATGGTCAAGTTACAGTAGTTGATAATGGCCAAGTCCAAAGCTCAACTTTATATAGCATGCAAATGGCTTTTATGGTAGCGATGCTATATGCTGGGCTTGATTATAACAATTACAACTTAAAGGTCTTTATAAATACGTCAGGAACAATTTCAGGGCCAAGTGGAAGTTTCGGAGTAATGCTTGCAACATATGGCTTAGCGACTGGATTAAATACATCTATACTTCATAATTATGCAATAACAGGAGCTGTAAGCCCTTCTGGGCTATCAGGACCCATAGGAGGACTATCTTATAAATGTTCTGCAGCATCCTCCCATAACCTAACTATAGCTTTTCCTATTGGAAACTTAGCAACTGGAGGAGCATCTTATTGTAATAGATTTATTCCAGTACCTGGAATAGTAATGGCTTCTAATGCAATATATAAAACAACTCCATATAACATAAGCATTAATGTTACTAAAGATAAAAAGTTTGAATTAGCAATGCAAAATGCATCGAAGAATTTTATAAATAAATCTTACATAATATTAAGACAAGTAAATTCTACAATAAATATTATTAGTAATCAATCTGTTTTAATTTTAAATCTAATGCAAATGATAAACTATACAGAAACAAATCTTAAATTAGCCCATAATCTTTTAAATATGGATCCGTATGCATCAGCAAGCTATGCATTTACTGCCTATTACAATGCTTTGACAGCTAACTATACTATATGGTTATATAAACTATCTTTAAAATCAGGAAATTATATTACAAACTTTATAAACAATGTAACTCAAAGTGTAATAAACCAGGCGAATTTATTAGAATCAAAGCTCCTTAACAATACAAACTTAAACACATTATACTCTCAAGAGCTCATGGCTACAGCATTTAGCAGAATTGCAGACGCAATATATAATGCTGAATATACAAAAAGTGTATCATCATCAATAAATACTTCTTTAATAACTATAGCTCAAAATTTAGCTTATTCTGAAGCAAGAATAGAGAGTGCTATTTCATGGGCTAACGCAGCGATTTTATCGAATAGCACGCCTCCATTTATTGTGCCTGAACTTATAATATCAACAGCAAACGCCGCATCGTCTTTTACAATTACAGCAATTAATTATGCTAATTCTTTAATTAATTATTATATAAGTCAATATACTTCTGTAGGAGATATTGCAGAAGCACAACTATTAAGCGCTATGGAAAATAATCTAAATTATCTTATATCTTATGCGAATAATCTTTTAAGCAAAGGATATTATACTGCTGCTATAGGAGTTTATGAGGACGCATTACAAAATTCTCTAAACATTATATTTGTAATAACAGGAACAAACTATCCCTTAATTACAATGCAATATGCAAATGAATTACAGAATGAATTCAATCTTATTACTGCAGAACTTGCATCTAAAGGATTACAAAACTCAATTGATAATTCTTATATGAAATACGCTAGCCAGATCATTAATACAAGTCCTGCAAGCGCACTGAATATTATGGAAACAGGTGTTGTTGATTCAATAATCTGGTATTTAGGAGAGCTTTCATTAAATCAAGGAAACTCTACCAGTTATATATCAATAAATGTTTCAAATAATTCAATAAATTACGGTTTCTTTGCAATATATTTAATATTAGGATTAGCTTTAGGTTTTCTTATTTCTATAACCTATATTACAAGAATTTATAAAAAATTGAATTATTGATTTCATGATAGAATATTAGCTAATGTTTTTATATTTTTCAGTAATAATAAAATCAGGTGAAAATTTTGAGCAGTATAAAGCCAGTAATCAAAAAATTTTATGAAGTGGAAGAAGAAAAATTACCTGAAGATCAAGCTCAAAAATCATACATAAGATGGTTGTTAACAGATGACGATGGAGCAAATAATTTCTTTATGAGATTATTTAGAATGGAACCTGGAGGACATATAAATTCTCATTTTCATCCATGGGAACACGAAATATTTATCATAGAAGGAAAAGGAAAGATCAAGATCGGGTCAAAAGTATATAGTGTTGAAGAAGGTAACTTTTTATTTATTCCACCAAATGTAGAGCATGAATATTGGGCTGATTCTATGCTTAGATTTATATGCATAATACCATCTAAGCCAACAGCTAAAGAGGTAGATAAACCAATAGAATATTAGTGATAATAATGCAAGATGATAAAAGAATTAGAATTAGTAATCTAAATGAATTAATAAAATCTTGTAAAAAATGTCCTTTACATTTAAATAGAACAAATGCTGTTGTAGGAAACGGAAATATCGATACAAAAATAATGCTAATAGGGGAAGCACCTGGTAGAAATGAAGATCTTCAAGGGATACCATTTGTTGGCTCAGCAGGAAAACTTTTAGATTCATTACTAAATGAAAACAATATAAAAAGAGATGATGTGTATATTACTAATGTAGTCAAATGTAGGCCACCTAATAATAGAACACCTAATAAAGAAGAGATCGATTCATGCCTACCTTATCTAATTGAAGAGATCGATATTATCAAGCCAGAGATAATTTTAACATTAGGAAGAACTGCTGGCGAGGCAGTTTCATTAATATTTGATTATAAATGGGAAGGATTAGAAAAAGAAAGAAAAAAGCCTAGAGAAGTTATGTTTAATGGCATAAAAATTAAAGTTTTTTCAACTTATCATCCCGCAGCTGCGCTCTATAAGCCTGAATTAAAAGAGCTATTAAGAGAGGATATCAAAGAGGCTAATCAAATTCTAAAAAATAAACATAAAAGCTTACTAGACTTTATGAAATAAAAAGAAAAATTTTAACGCTTTTTTCAAAGGTTTAACCATTTTTATGAAAATAGATTTATAATTTGTTAATCCATTCCTATTATTTAGGTGAAAACATGGAAGAAAAAATTGATGAAGTATTTCTAGTTAAAGTTAGTTCAATTAATGATTTAGCAAGATTAGCATCATCTATGGCAGCACATATGATATTAATGCCAATTTATAGACTTATGAGAAACGGCAAGGCCATATACTTTGTACAAGCAACATATAAAGATTATTATAAATATTATGGAATACCTCTTGTATATTATTGTGAAATTAATGAAGACCTTACTCATGAAAAAGCTAGGTATGTATTGATAAGAACAGATGAAACGGGCGAAAAGGTTGAAATATCGGACAAAATTAAGCCTGGTTGGATAGCTATTCCAATTATAAATATTGAAGAGATTCCAAAATTCCTACCTAATTAAGCTTCAACTTTTTCTTTCTCATTGTTTTTTAGAGGATTCGCACCTATTAAACTCTCTTCTAAAATATCTCTCAAGGATTCTTCTGAGTTCATTTTTTCCAGTGCTTTTTTTCCTAAGAGACTTATTTGATATATTTTATAGCTACCCCTTGAATACAAAGGTTCTAGAAAGCCTAGTTCTGATAAGCATTGTATTGTTGCCAATACTTTATATCTCGGTGCATTTAATTTCTGTGCAGCGTCTCCTGGAGACATAGGCCCTTGCTGCTCGAAGTATACCAAGATTTCTTTAATTATTGTTGACAAACATTTTCACCATTAATTTTAATAACTACATAAGATTTATAAAGGGTTAAGGGCTTTATTACTTCTATATCTTTTAATTAAAATAAGCTATAATAATGTGAATTTAGTTTATGGCGCCGCGGCCGGGATTTGAACCCGGGTCACGGGCTATCTGTGAGATTTTCTCACATTACTCTTGACAGGCCCGCATACTAGGCCAGACTATACGACCGCGGCTCGCCTTCTATAAAAGAAAAGGGTTCGTTATTTAAATTTTCTTCTCAAACTGCTAAAACAAACTTTTTGCTTTTTATATAAGCCTTAACTCAATCATATAAATCATAATAAAAATTTGTAATTAAAACTATCAATTTCGCTTTAATTTTTATAAATTATACTTATTATATTTGATCCTTAAAAGGGAAATATATTAAAATTATTATTGGGCAAAATAAAAATGAATTGTGAAAAATATGATGGATTCTATATTTTAATGGGACCCTCAAGCCTAGAGATTATTGATGGTATCGTAAATATATTAGGATTTAAAATAAATAAAAAATTTAATAGGAAAATAACAATTCCCATAGGTAGATCAATACCAATTAAAGTAGAGAATGCATGCCTCAATATAACTCCTTCATTGAAAAGTATTATAAACACTGAAAGCAAAACTTATGAAATTTATGATAGAATATATAAAGAGACTATGGATAGAAGAAAAATTATGATAATTGGCCCTAGCGATTCTGGCAAAAGCACTCTTGCTGCTTTTTTAATAAACAAGTTTTATTCTAATGGAATAAGAGCAAAAATTATGAGCGCTGACCTAGGACAAAATGAAATTTATTGCCCGTTATTTGTTAGTGTTTCTGAAATTAATCCACCTTATATACCTGGTTGGAAGAGTTCTATAACAAATGTTAAATCATGTTTTGTAGGAGATATTAGTTCATATTATAGCAAAGAAAATTATATCGAATGTATAGAAAAATTAGGTAAAGAAAATAATTTAATTATAGACACTGATGGTTTAGTAAACGATGAATCAATCAAATTAAAACTTTCTTTAGTCAAAAATATCGGTATAGATACAATAATCTCAATAGGCTTAAATTATAAAATAGCTAATTATATAAATGAAATTAAATTAATACAAATAGATAAGTTAGTTAATAAAGAAAAAAGTAGATACGAAAGAAGAGAGAACAGAGATAGATTATTATCGCAATGTATTTTATCATCACAAAAAAGAATCATAAACTTGAATGATGTAAAAATAATTAATAAAGAAAATCTTTCTCAGGGATCTATAGTTGGAATCGAATCTCAAGAAGGAAACCAATATTTTGGCTTGATTTATAAGATTGTTAACGATAACGTTTTTTTAGTAACAGAGTATAATGGTAAAATAAGAAAAATAGAAGTTGGAAACATTAAATTAAATATAAATAATTATAAAAATCTAATTGAATCTATTTAATTATTATGAATTGATTAAAAGGTTTATTATTTTTATAAAGTATAAAAATCCCTCTCACCATTATAACTATAGCTAAGCGAAAGGTTAGCATGAGGGTTAGGAGTGATTTGATATGCATAAGA
>DAXV01000026.1:4989-7907 GCA_002506595.1 Acidilobaceae archaeon UBA158 | reverse complement strand
GATCCATTAGCAGTAATATTATATATAAGATTAATGGAACTTGCAGGATTACCAACTAAAGCTATATCATTAATAACAGTACCTGGAAAAGATATGAATAAAATTACATCAAATAAAAAAATTTCTTCAATATTATTTACAGGTTCTTCAGAAACTGGAGAAGAAATAATAAAGAATTCTGGAATAAAACAATTTTTAATGGAATTAGGAGGTGGAGATCCAGCATTTGTATTAAATGATACAGATATAGACTATGCTGCACAAAGAATAGCTATGGGTATTACTTCATTTTCTGGACAAAGATGTGATTCTATAAAATTAATATTAGTAGAAGAACAAGTTTATGATAAATTTAAAGAAAAATTAATACAAGAATTGTCAAAAGTTAAAATTGGAGATCCAAGAGATCAAAATACAACATTTGGACCAATTATTGATACAAAAACTGTAGATGAATTTGTGCAAGCTGTAGAAGATGCAAAACAAAAGGGAGGAAAAATATTATATGGAGGAAATAGATTAGGACCAACATATATTGAACCTACTTTAATAGAAATAGAAAAAGATAAAGTAGAAAATCTTTATTTATTTAATAAAGAGGTATTTTTATCTGTTGCATTACTAGTAAAAATAAATAATGTAGATGAGGGAATAAAAATAGCAAATGATAGAAGATATGGATTAGATGTATCAATATTCGGACATGATATTGAAAAAATAAGAAAAATTACGAGATACGTAGATGTTGGCGCTGTATATATAAATGATTTCCCAAGACATGGAATAGGATATTATCCATATGGAGGAAGGAAAGATTCTGGAATTGGTAAAGAGGGATTAGGATATGGATTTGAAGCTACAACAACTTATAAATCAATAGTATATAATTACAAGGGAGGAAAGGTTTGGAAATATATTATTTAATTTTTTTAACATTTTATTATTTATGAAAAAAATAGGTGATGTAGAATTAAGATTAGCGAAGGGACCAGTTCCACATTATAAAGAGTTAAAAGAATTAGAAAGAAGTATTGTAAAAGTCATAATCGATCAGTTTGGAACAAAGGAATTAGTTAATAGATATTCTAATCCATTATGGTTTAATTCGTTATCATGTTTACTTGGATTTGAGTGGAATTATTCTGGAATGACTACTGTAACATTAAAAGCATTAAAAGAAATATCTGAAGAGGAAAATTTACCAATAATAGTTTTAGGTGGAAAAGGAAAAAAATCTAAGATAACTGAAGAAATAGAAAATAAAGATATAAAAGATAAATTAAAATATAAATTAAAAGAATTATCTATTACATCTGCAAAAGTTGATAATTATTTAATACAGGATGGATATAATTTATATTTTCATTTTTTAATATCCGATGAAAAAGGAAATACAACAGTAATAAATCAAAAAATGTCAATAAAAGAGCAAAAGGTTAGGAGATTTCATTGGATAAGCGAAGATTATTTTAATGATCCACAAATAGGGTTAGGAAATAATAGTAGAACTTTAAATATTTCTAGTAAAGAATCTGAAGATTTAAGAAAAACAATATTAGAAATTATAAATAATGAAGATATAAATAAAATAAAAAATTATGTAATAAGATTAAAATCAATTGAAAATAAAAATAATACAATATTAAAATATATAGGGAAAGAAGAAAAAAATATTTTTTATCAAGAATTACCTTTTTATTTAAAGATACCAGAAAAAATATATTGGAAAGCTTTAGATATAGATAGAACAATTGATAATTTTAAAGATTTATTATTTATTAAAGGTCTTGGTCCTGGATTATTAAGGGCCCTTGCATATACAGCAAAAATAATTTATGGGGCTGAAATATCCTGGAAGGATCCTATAATTTATACATTCGCACATGGAACAAAAGTTGGAAAACCATATTATGTAAAGAAAACATTAATGTTAGAAGAAGCTGAATTTTTAAAAAATGCAATAGAAGAATCAAAAATAAATAATAACTTCAAATTGAGGGCTTTAAAAAGATTAAATGAACTAATTAAGATATAATAATTAATACTTATAAACGAGTTATACTATATTATATACTTATGGTTGAAGAAATATTTTCTGAAGAAGATAAAAAAGCACTAAAAGAAATGTTTGATAAAAGTCTAAAAGAAGTAGTAGAGATAGATGTGTATCTAGATGAAAAAAATAACAAAGAAACTAGTGAATTTGCAAAGAAAATAGGAGAAGAAATAATGAAATTAACTGATAAAATAAAGTTTTATTATTATGACTCATTTGATCAAAAGATAGAAGAAGAAATGAAAAACAAAAATCTTTTATTAGATAAATACGGAAACAGAAGAGGTCCAATATTTGTATTCAGAAAATACCCAGGAGTTATATATTACGGATTACCATCTGGAGAAGAATTTCCAATATTTTTAGAAGATATTATACATATATCAAACAATAGTTTTGACATAGATGGATCTACAGTGAAAAAACTATCTTCTATAAATAATCCATTAGATATATATGTATTTGTAACACCATCATGTCCATATTGTCCATATATGACACATCATGCACACCAAATTGCAATGGTAAAAAGTAATATAAGAGGAATAATGATAGAATCATACGAATTCCCAGAGTTTTCAGATCATTATAAAGTATATGGAGTACCACACAATGTTATAGTAGATAAAGATGGAAATACATTAACCGAATGGGAGGGTATGTTACCAGAAATAGGAATGGTTGCTGATAAGATAAAGGAAGCTGTAAAAGAATAAAGATTCTTAAATTTTTACAGACATTTTATTTTCTATGTATGGATCTTCAAGTTTTTTTAAAATAGATAGATATAATAATTTTGTTATTATTAAAGACTTGACTATAGCTACGATAAAAATACCTGCTGGGTACTCTATAGAGATAA
>DAXV01000026.1:853-4869 GCA_002506595.1 Acidilobaceae archaeon UBA158 | reverse complement strand
ATAATAATAATTGGTTAATCACCAATTTAAATTTAAGATATTATAATCCAAATTTACTAAAGTTACGATCAATTATATTAAAAATAAACCTTTCAGGTTTATTTTCCCCTACATATCATAATGTACCATATTTATAAATCATAAAATAATTTTAGTTATATGGCAGAATTATTTTCTATAAAAAGTGTAACTTCTCCAAGTGAATTAGACAAAGATTGGGATATAATAATAGTTGGAGGAGGAGCTGCAGGATATAATGCTGCCCTATATTGTGGAAGATATAGATTGAAAACATTAGTAATTACAAAAGATATAGGAGGAACAATTAATGAAGCCGATATTATTGATGATTATTTAGGAATTGAAAATATTAAGGGATCTGAATTAGGAAAATTATTCCAAAAGCATGCAGAAAAATTTGGAGCAAAAACTTTGTTAGAGACTGTTGTTAGAATAGAAAAATTACAAGATGAAAGATTTAAAGTATTAACATCTACTGGAAAAGAATTTTTTGCAAAGGCTGTAATAATTGCAACAGGTTCTCAAAGAAAAAAATTGGGAGTACCAGGAGAGAATCTTAAGGGTGTTTCTTATTGTGCAGAATGTGATGCACCTTTATATAAAGATAAAATAGTAGGAGTTGTAGGAGGAGGAAATAGCGCATTTCATGATGCACAAGTATTAGCACAGCATGCAAAAGAAGTTTATATAATACATAGAAGAGAAGAATTTAAGGCAGATCCTGTATTAGTAGAAGAGGTAAAGAAAAATCCAAAAGTAAAATTTTTATTAAATAAAGTAGTTAATGAAATAAAAGGACAAGAAAAAGTAGAAGAAGTAATATTACAGGATACAAAAACTGGAGAAAAGAGTTCTATAAAATTAGATGGATTATTTATAGCAATAGGTCTTGTTCCTTTATCCGAAATAGTAAAAGACTTGAAAATAAATTTAGATAATAATGGACATATAGTAGTAGATATCTGTGGAAAAACAAATGTAAAAGGATTATTAGCAGCTGGAGATGTTACTACCCAACTTTGTAATTTAAGGCAAGTAATTACTGCTGCTGCACAAGGATCTGTAGCTGCATATAGTGCTTTCTTATATATAAAAACAAATAGATGGTAAATAAGGATATAATAATAGAAAAATTGAAAGAAGTAATTGATCCAGAAATAGGATATGATATAGTATCTTTAGGAGAAATTGAAGATATAAGAGAAGAAAATGGAAAAACTATAATAACTTTTTTGCCAACAACACCAGCTTGTCCATTTATTCCTGCAATTCTAGATTCTATAAACGAAAAAATTAAAGAATTAAATATAGATTTTGATATAGAAATAGATCTTGAAAATCAATGGAGTATAAATAGAATAAGCCCAGAAATTAGAAAAAGATTAGGATTATAATGATATTTGAAGATAAAATAAAAAAAGAATTTTCAACTTTCTGTAAAATAAGTGGTGGAGAATTTAAGGAAAATACATATTTAGAATGCCAAAAAGAAAATTATTCTATAAAAATAACTTATACAAATATAAGTGTTTCTTTAATGGTAGGATCTAAAATAACAGGAGATTTTGAGATATTAAATATTAATAATACAAAGATAATTGATGCTGAAAGATTATCAAAAAATAATGATTTTGGAGAATTAGAATATTATATATTTAATATATATTTGGATAAAGGACTGATATCAATAAGAAGAAGCATTAAAGAAAATAAAATAATTATATATATAAAAACGAGTGATATAGAATATGAGTCATCTGTTGTATTTTAAAATTTTTGCTAATATTTATGAAAAATAGGGACCGTAGTCTAGTGGTATGATATCGGCCTTACAAGCCGAGGGTCCGGGGTTCAAATCCCCGCGGTCCCATTAAAAATAAACGATTTAGATCTTATTTATTTTTATCATAATTTATAAGATTTTTTAAAATTATTCCATAATGGTTGAAATTTCTATATTAGAAAAAGATATAGATAAATTTGCAATTGATAAAGATAAAAAAATATACAAATTAAAACTTTTAATAAAAGATGAAACTCCTACATTTTTAAATGTTTTAAGAAGAACTATACAAGAAGAAGTAAAAACTCTAGCTATAGAAGATGTTTATATAATAGATAATAACTCTGCTATATGGGATGAAATGCTCGCACATAGATTAGGTTTAATCGCATTAAATACTCCTGAAAATTTAAAAGAAGATGAACAAGTAAAATTTTATTTAGAAAAAAACCAGAAAGGATATGTATATGCTTCTGATTTAAAATCTGAAAAATCAGATATATATCCTGTTTATCCAGAAACAATGATAGGATATCTGGATGAAAATCAAAAAATAAAATTGGAAGCTGTAGCGGTATTTGGAAATGGAAAGATACATTCCAAATTTATTCCTGGGCATGTATTTTATTATAGAACTGCTGAAGTAAAATTAGAGGGAGAATTAAATGAAAAAGAAATAGAAAATCTAAATACTTTAAAAGTAAAAATTAAAAAAGGAAAAATAGAATTACCAGAAAAAAAGGAATATGATAGAACATTTTTAGATGCAATAGAATCTGCTACAAATGGAAAGATAAAGGTTATACCAAAAGATGAATTTGTATTCGTAGTTGAGTCTTTTGGTCAATATTCAGCAGAGAAAATAATAGAACTAGGATTAAATGAATTAGAAAAAAAATTAAAAAGTATATTAGATTTTTTAATAAATAATTAATATTCTTTTATTTATAAATATTTCTTATATAAAATTATTATGGATTGGAAGAAAGTAGTTTTAGCAGCTATTTTTTCTGTATTAGCATTGTTTATGCAACCAGTGGGAATATTAGCAGCAGTATCTTTAATAATATACATGTTAGTAAAAGGAATGGATAATTGTAGATTATCTAATATAGGATTACTTTTAGAATTCTTAGGAATATTATTATATCCACTATTTGTATTAAATCAATATAATATAATAAGCTTAGGAACCCAAATAACAGGTTATATAGTCACAGCTTCAGGATACTTAATGTTAATAGGGGTAATATTAATAATGATAGGATTAATAATAGTAATGTTAGGACTTAATAAAGCAAAAGAAAATATATACGAATCATAACTTTTTAATTTTTTTATTAAATTTTTATTAATGGATAAGAAACCAGATTATAAAACTATTGAAAAAGAAATTTTAGAATTATGGGAAAATAATAAAGATTTGTTTTCTTTTGATATAAAAAAAGATAAGAAATTTATCATAGATACCCCTCCTCCTTTTACTTCTGGAGAAGCCCATATGGGTCATGCTTTAGAATTTAGCTGGATAGATTTTTTAGCTAGATATAAATTATTAGAAGGTTATAATATATATGTACCTTTAGGATTTGATTGTCATGGGATACAGACGGAAACGAAAATCATGTTCAAATTAAAAATACCAAGAGAAAAGAAAGAAGAATTTCTGAAAGCTTGCGAAGAATGGACAAACAATTCCATAAATTCTATGTATAATACTTTTAGAAGATTGGGATTGATTTTTGATAGAGGTAAAGTGTATAAAACAATGGATAAAAAATATGAAGCATTGGTTCAATATACATTAATAAAAATGCTTAATGAAGGATTAATCGAAAGAAAAAAATATCCAGTTATGTGGTGTCCCAGATGTCAAACAACAATTTCTATGGAAGAAGCTGGATATGTTGAAAAAAAAGGTAAATTAGTTTATATAAAATTGCCTACGGAAAATGGAAAATATTTATTGATAGCAACTACAAGACCTGAACTAATTTCTTCATGCGTTGCAATATTAATAGCTAAAAAAGAATATGTAGAAACTCCCGATGGTATTATACTATCAAAAATATATGCTGAAAAAAATAATATAAATTATGTTAAAGTATATGATTATAAAGAATTGGAAGGTTTGAAAGTAAAAATACCATTAATTAATAGAGAAGTAAAAGTAATATCTGATGAAGAAGTGGAATATGAATTTGGAACTGGT
>DAXV01000026.1:0-762 GCA_002506595.1 Acidilobaceae archaeon UBA158 | reverse complement strand
AAGATAGAAGAAGCAAGAGAAAAAGTAATTGAATTATTAAAAGAATATATATTTAAAATAGAGGAAATAAAACATAATGTATTATCTCATACAGAAAGACAAGATTGTTTAACTCCTTTAGAATTTATTCCAAGAGAACAATTTTTCATAAAGATAAAAGATTTAAAAGATAAAATATTGGAGTGGCAAAAGGAAATAAAAATTATACCCGAATATATGAGGGAAAGATTAATAAATTGGATAAATAGTATAGATCACGATTGGAATATTTCTAGAACAAAAATGATGTGGGGACTTGCATTTCCATTTTATGAAAAAGATGGGAAAATATATCCTGTAAATATAGAAGATTTACCATTTGATCCAAGAGTAGATATTGAAAAAAAGAAAAAATATGATGGTAAATTCTTTGAAGATGAAACAGTAGATGTTTGGGTAGAATCATCAATAACCCCAATAGCTATTATATTTTATGCATTAACTGAAAATAAAGAAATTGATCCTAAGGATATTGAAAAATTATTTGAAGAAAGTATAAAATATTTACCTGTAGATTTAAGACAACAAGGATATGAAATAATTAGAACATGGTTATTTGATACAATAATAAGAACAAAATTATTAACTAAAAAAATACCATGGAAGAATGCATTAATTCATGGAATGGTATTAGATGAAAAGGGAAGAAAAATGTCAAAATCCTTGGGAAATGCTATAGATCCAAGAGAAATAATGGATAAATATTCTCCGGATGCATTAAGA
>DAXV01000019.1:23931-40843 GCA_002506595.1 Acidilobaceae archaeon UBA158 | reverse complement strand
CTTGCGTTTCTTTTGTCATTTAAGCTTATAGACCATAACCTATTTAGTTAAATTTCTATTATATGGTTAATTTAAAAATTTTAAAATGGTAAAATTATGAAAATAAATATAATAAAAATTAATATTAAAATATCTCTATCCTAATTAGTTATTACAAAGGCTTTAAAATACAAAAACCCATTTAAAATTTCTTTATATATAATATTTTGGGGATAAAAATGGAAAGAGCTGAAAAAGTAAAGAATTTGATTATTGAAGATCCTGAAAATATATGGATAGAATACGATAAAGTTGGAGATACGCTTTATTTAGGATTTACCAAAGATGAAGCTGATGAAACAATTATGCTAGAAAATGATATAATTATTAATATAAAAGATAATAAAATTGTGTCATTATTAATTCCAAACTTTAAGGAAAAAACCAACATTTAAAGAATGAATTTAAAGTTTTCATTTCCCTTTATTCTTAAAACAAGAGATCTTAAACTTACTAAATCTTCTTTTGTATCAATTTCTTTTGAAATGCTTTTTAGAAATTCTTCCTCTTTTTTTGAACCTGCCTCTAAATAATATGCTATTAATAATTCTACATCATTATTTTTTTCATTATCACAGCATTCAATGAAATCTGAATATTTATCAATCTCGCTAGAAATAACATTCCTTATTTCTCTAAGCCTATCTATTATTTCATTTAGTTCTTTTAAAGTCTCATCCTTCTTATCAGATAAATAGGAATTATATACCACGTTACCATTATTAATTAATGAAATCTGTTCTTGCATTAGCTGAGCTATTCTCTCTGAATTTTGTTCAAAAATTAAGGAATATGTTTCGCAATTATTTTCACATTTTTTCTTCAAAAACTTCACCGTTATTCTTGTAAGGCCCTAATGGTTACAATACTGTTATCAGCTACTCCTTTTTCTTTCATTTCATCAGGATTAACAAATATCTTTGAGTCTTCTTGAATTGATTCATCTATTTGAGAATCAAATACAAACTTTTTCTTACTCGCAATGACCATCTCAAGCTTTTTCTGAATACCTAATTGAGAGGCTAATTTTTTAGATAATTTTACATTGCCTTTATCAACACTCTCATCATATGAAATCCTCAATCTCCTTTCAATAACTTTTTTTCCTTTTTCTCTAAGTGAAGATGCTGGAGGAATTATAGATAAAGCCTTACTTAAATCTGCCTTTTCCGGCTTTACATCTTTACTAACCTTCTTGCTATCATTTTCTTCACTCATACCTCATCAACCTTTTGTTTCTACTTCTTTCCCCAGTTCTCCTAGGTCAGCGGAATTATAAATGAATTTCTTTAATGCATTTGCTGCATCCGAAATACTTATTCTAATTTGCTTCCAAGTGTCTCTATCCCTCATTGTTATTGTATCATCTTCTAATGTTTGATAATCTATTGTAAACGCAACAGGTACACCAATTTCATCTGATCTTGCATATCTCTTTCCTATACTACCATTATCATCATATAAAACATTAAAGCCTTCTGACATAAGATAAGAATAAACCTCCTTTGCTTTATTTATTAATTTTTCATCATCTTCTATTAAAGGTAAAACAACTGCATCTGCTGGAGATAGGTATCTTGGGAAAGATAATACAATCCTTCCATCAACTTCCCTATATGCATATTCCAACAATACATAAAGAAGTCTATCCGTGCCAAATGATGGTTCAATTACATGAGGAATGAATTTTCTACCTGATACTTTTTCATCCTTTTCTATTATTATTAAAGCCTCCTTTGGAATATCGATACCATTAATATTAATTTTTCCTTTTTCATTTATTTCTCTTATAACATAATCTGGATCCAATTCCTCAACACTTTTCATAATTTCTGGAGCTTTTGACTTGAAATTCCTTCCAGCATATGCTTTATCTAATAGAACCTTCCTTACTTTCATAACTACTGGTTCTTTATATGCTTCAAACACCTCTATATCAGCATTACTATATTTTTTATGCCTTGATAAATCATAGTCACCTCTATAAGCATATCCTGCTACCTCTATCCAACCCCATCTTGATGTTTTCACCATATGGTCAAACGTCTGACTTGAATAATGAGCCCTTTCTTTAGGCCCTTTTTCTAAGAAATACATATTTGTTTCAGGAACTCCTAGTTTCAACAACAGAAGCTTTCCAATAACCATCCAATATGCCATACAAGGATTAATAACAAAGTTCCTTTCTATTGCTTCCTTAACTGTTACAGTTATGAAATCTTTTTTATTTTCTTTATAAGAATAAGGCAATATATTAAGAGTTTCATTATAATACTTTTCTATATTTGGGCAATCCTTTTTATCTGGATTAAAGAAATATTCCATTTCCATTATTGTAAAATCTCTTAATCTTATCATACCTTGCCTAGGAGAAATCTCATTTCTTCCTACTTTTCCTACTTGTGCTATTCCTAAAGGTAACTTATTTCTTAAAGATTCATGAATTCTTTTAAATGCAACAAAAATACCTTGAGCAAGTTCAGGTCTTATATACCCTATATTTCCTTCATATGGCCCAATTTGTGTTTTAAATAACAAATTAAAAGTTTTAACTTCTCCCAATTCACCATTACAAACTGGACATCTCAACCCTTTTTCTTTTATTATATTGTTGAGCTCTGATAAACTAAATCCTTCAACATCTATATTTAATTTTTCTTCTATTAAGTGATCTGCTCTAAAAATTCTTCCACAGCTATTGCATCTAACTATTGGATCTGTAAAATTTTCTACATGACCGCTTGCTTCATAAACAATAGAAGGACCTATAATAGGAGTTTCAACTTCAACAACTGTATCCTGATTACCTTTAATAAAAAGTTCTCTCCATAAATCAATTAGTTTTCTCTTCAAGACCATGCCATAAGGTCCTATATCATAGAATCCTGCCTGACCTCCATAAATTTCATATGAGGGCCAAAAGAAACCCCTTCTCTTTGCTAGATCTATTATTTTATCATAAATGTTTTCATCTGGCAAAATTCTCAACCCTTTTTTCTCCTTTATATAGGTCAAAACTTTTATTTATATAGATTTATTTAATTTGGGGTGAGAAGATTGAGTTTGAAAGACATATACTTATCAAAGTCATCAAAAAACTATGCTGGATTAGAAAATAATAAGAATTCAAGATATGAAATAATAGGAGTTCCATTTGATTCTTCTACATCATATAAACCAGGAACAAGATTTGGCCCTGAAGTAATAAGGCAAGCTGCCTCTGGATTAGAGTCAAACAGCTATTTTTCAGATATTTATCTAGAAGATATAGGAATAATAGATGAAGGGGATATAAGCATCGTAATAGGAGATATAAACGAAACTTTAAACAGAATAACGAGTGTTATAAGTGATATAATCCAAGAAAACAAGATTCCAATAATGATTGGCGGAGAACATACGATAACATATGGCGCAATTAAAGCATTTAAAAAACAAGGAATAACTCCCTGTTTAATTGTAATAGATGCACATTATGATTTAAGAGATGAATATCTTGGATTAAAGAATGGACATGCATCTGTAATGAGAAGATCCTTAGAATTATTAGGAGGCACAAAAATTAATTATATAGGAGTTAGAGCATATTCCAAAGAGGAAAGAAACTATGCCTTATCTAAAAACAATATAAATACCATTAAACCTTCTGATATATATAAAATCGGTTTAGTAAATGCTATTAATTCTGTGAAAAAATTCCTATCAGATTGTAAACACATTTATTTATCAATTGATATGGACGGTTTTGACCCTTCTTATGCGCCAGGGGTTGGAAATCCCGAACCTGGAGGAATAACTAATGTAGAGGGATTAACTATAGTAAATCAACTTGTTGATGAGAGGCTTATTGGAGCAGATGTTGTTGAGGTATCACCACCCTATGATCAAGGAGGAATAACTTCCTCACTAGCAGCAAAATTGATAAATGAGATAATAATGAAGAACTATATATCATTAAGCAAGAAAAATCTCAATTAAATAGCATCTACCCTTCTTGGCTTAACAAGAGTTGGTGGTGCCCTTAATTTAATAAATATTCTATACCCGCATTTTGGGCATATCATGCTATGGAATTGGTCAAGTTCTGTTTTGCTTATCTTATATCCACAATTTAAACACATATAATAAACTTCCCTTTCTTTTATACCATATATAGATCCTGAATATTCTTCTTTTATTTCTTCTTCACCTATTGACTCTCCAAAGTTTTCATCTTCTGACACTTTATGCACCTATAAGTTGTTTGTAAGATAAGGTTTATATTCCTAGATTAACCTTATAAAATTTAGATACCGTGAGGTGTTTAATAAAACCCATGTCGAAAGAAGTAGATTGTGGAGGTCTTCCGCCTGATATTTGCGAGCAACTTGCAACGGAAGAACAAATAATAAAGATAAGGCTTGAAACAAGAAGGTTTGGCAAACAAGTAACAGTTATTGAAGGAATTGATGAAAAACAAGTTAATTTTAAAGATTTAGCTTCTAAGCTTAAGAGTGAATTAGCTGCTGGTGGAACTTATAAAGATGGAAGAATAGAATTGCAGGGAGATCATAGAAAAAAAGTAAAGGATATATTAATAAAGATGGGATTTCAACCAGATAATATCATGATAATCGAATAACATTTTATAAATTTTATAAGATATCTTCTTTTATTTTAAACATAAATATTTCTGGTTACCCTATCCAGTACGAGCAAAAATGAAAGTAGTTGCAATATATGTAGGAGGCTCTACAAAAACTTCAACTATAGAAGGTATAAGCATAGCAGGATCCAATAGCGAAGATACTTTATATACACCAACTCTTGACTTAGAATATGTAATTAATGGAATTCCCATAACAAAAAAAGAAATTCCTGTTACTCCAAACGGATTACCAACGCCAGCTGTAATAACTAGATCTATTTTAAAAAAATTAAATATACCATACTTTGTAGTTGATTCAGGCTTATATTATAAATTAAAGGTACCTCATATTAGATTTCCAAGCTCAATTCCTGGTGAAAACATCTATTCTTCAAATGCATTACCGCTAGGAACAGCTAAGAATATATTTTACGAATCAAAACTATTAGGAGAAATAATATCTTCAAATCAAGATATCGTATTGATAGGAGAAAGCATCCCAGGAGGGACAACTACTGCTGCTGCAATATTGGAAGCCCTAGGATATGATGCAATAAAATATGTTAGCAGTGCATCTCCAAACAATCCAAAGGATTTAAAGCAAAAGGTTATTAGCAATGCATTAAAAAGAATTAATCCTAATGATGATATTTTTTCAATTATAGACAAGGTAGGAGATCCAGTCCACATATCAATGGCAGGAATTGTTGCGGGTTCATTAAAAAATTCATCTACAATTTTATTAGCAGGAGGTACACAAATGGGAGCAGTTGTTTCAATTTTATCTAAATTAAATTATTTAGAAAATAAAATAAAAATTGGTACTACGAGTTGGATAGCAAGAGATAAGGATTCAAATATTTTTAAGTTAATTGAACAAATTGATAAAAGAATTGAAATTATCGTATCAGATATAGATTTTTCTGATGCAAAATATGAAGGACTTAGATTGTATGAAGAAGGCTATGTTAAAGAAGGCGTTGGTGCAGGAGGAACAATGATATTAGCCAAATACCTTGGATTTAGCGTTAATGAAATCAAAAAGAGTATATATGAAGAATACGAGAGGTTGAGATCGCTTGGTCAATATAAAAATAATTGATAACAATTTAATTTTGGAATTTGATCGAGAAATGGATATAATGACAACAGTTCATATAAATGCCATCACAAAGAGCAAATTTATAGTAATAAATCAAGTTGAAAAAGACTTTAAAACAAAAGATGTTGAAGAATTTAAAAAAAGAGCTTTAAAAAGCATAGGTCTCAATGAAAATACACCTGTTTTTTTAACAGCAGTTGATGTAAAAAATTATAAAACTAAAGAAAATGAATTTGGTGGAGTTTTAATAACTGCAGGCTTCGAAATTCCTAATTGCATATATCAAAAAGAACTTTTTAACGGAATTTGTGGAGGTACAATAAACATAATATCTTGGGTTAATTTGAAATTAACCCCTAATGGTTTGTTAGACCTTTTTAGAACTGTTACAGAAACCAAATGCCTTGCATCAAGTGATTTATTGTTAAGATGTGAATCAAGAGCCTCTGGAACCTCTAGTGACGGCATAGGGGTTGCTGCAGAAATTTCAAATGATGGATTTATGTTTAGCGGGCTTGCAACATATCATGGTAATGCTATAGCAAGATTAATTTATGAAACGTTAATTTCTTTTGATAATAAACAATCATTATTAAAAAGATCGTTAGGCATGTCATTAGAAGAATTAGTTGAACAGGCTATGATAGTATATAACAATGCACCTGTGCCAAACGTAGATGAGAAAACAGTTTATAATATGATATATAATGAATTAGATAATGAACTTAAGGATCCTAATGTATGGTCTTATATTATTGCAGCTAGAGAATTAGATTTAAGAGGTGTAAGCGATACATTTCCCTATTTAAATAAAGAAGAGTTCGAAAAAGATTCAAAAAGGATTATTGCTGATGAGGCAATTGCATCATCTTTAAGCATTTATTTATCAGGTTTTAAAGGGTTAACCTCTACATATTGGGTAGATACAATAAAAGATAAAGAAAATCTAAAGTTTTCTCATTTACCAATGTTTGAAGACGATATTGTCTCAGCATTAATTGGTTCAACTCTTTCAAAAATCTACGATAAACTGTTAGGTGGTAAATGAATGACCTTCAATATAGAAACTGCCATAATTATGGCAGGGGGTAAGGGCAAAAGATTTGGATCAAGCTTTAAACCATTTACTGAGCTTTGTGGAAAACCTATGATATTTAATATAATAGACAAAACAAGGAAATTATTTAAATATAACATAATAGCAATATCTGAAAATGTTGAAAATTTTTTATACATTTTAAAAAATAAATACAAAGATATTTTGTTAATTTATACAACAGGGATTGATTATTCTATTGATTTGAAAATAATACTAGATATTATAAGGAAAAGACCAATTATAATTTTCCCCTCAGATATACCATTTATTGAGAATAAAACCATTGAAAAAATCATTTTATCAGCAAAAGACATAGAAGAAGATCTAATAACAATATTAAATAAACAAGGGGAGCCAATAGGCATTTCAATAATTAAAGGAAACAACTTAAATATATGGAATAATTTAAAATTAAACGAAGACTTGATTAACATAAACACTATAAATGATTTAAATAATGCAAGGATGATGTGTAATGATTAAGAGAAACCATGGTGGTACATTAAATAAAAATGTTATTGACTTTAGTTCACCAACAAATCCATTAGGCCCTCCAGAATTTTCTGATAAAATTATAAAAAATTGCATAAAAAGAAAGGTTTACAAATACTATCCTTCATATAAAAAATTAACTAAAGCCCTATCTGATTATTGGGGAATAAGCGAAGAATATATTGTACCGGTTAATGGAAGCGATGAAGCTCTTACTTTAATACCTTTAGCATTAAAATTAAAGAAACTAATAATTATAGAGCCTAATTTTGGAGATTTTAATTTAATGTCAAAAAATTTAAAAATAAAGCTAATTAGACCTTTAATAAAGCTAGAAAATGAAGAGCCTTATATAAATATAGATGAAATAGTCAAAATAGCTAATAAAAATAATTCTCCTGTATTATTTTCAAGGCCAAATAATCCCACAGGTTATTGTATAAATGAAAAGGATTTGGATTATTTGTCATCAAGTATAAAGAACTTAGTTATTGCAGATGAAGCATTTGTTGAAATATCAAGCTGTAATAAAATTAAACCAACTGAAAACCTTATAATTATAAGAAGTCAAACAAAAACTTTTTCAACTCCCGGATTAAGACTTGGAGAAGTTATTTCATTAAACAAAAGTATTTTAAACAAAATAGAGTCTTCATTGCAAGCATGGCCTATAGATTCCATAACAAATTGTTTTTATACAGAAATGCTTAATGAAAGGGAATTTATTATGAAATATCTAACGATATCAAATGAAATAATATCTAAAGAAAGGGAATTTATTATGAACAATTTAGAAAATTTAATTAAATTCAAAAGTAAAACATCTTTTATTCTCATAAAACATGAAAAAATGCCAAATCCGATATTTAAAAGAGAACTTATTAAGAGAGGTGTGTTTATTAGAGATGCATCAACATTTTTTGGTCTAAATAAATCATATTCTAGAATTTCAATTAAAACACATGATGAAAATATAATTTTATTGAATGCAATAAAAGGTGTATTAAATGAAAAAATCTATTAGGGGTTTTTTAAGCCTGCTCTCATTTTTAACTACAATACCAGTTAGGCAAAATAGTATTGAAGATGCATCAGAATATTTTTATTTATCTCCTATAATAGGGCTAATAGAAGGAATTATAATAAGCCTAATCTTTTTATTCATAAGGTTTAATTTTATAATAAATGGTTCGATATTATTGGCATCTCATTTAATATTAACTGGAGGACTTAATCTAGATGGTTTTGCAGATTATTCTGATGTAATCGGTTCACGAAAATTTGGTGAAGAAGCAGAAAGGATATTAAAAGATCCTAGAAAAGGGAGCTTTGCAATTATTTTTACATCATTAATAATTATAATAAAATTTGCTTCCTTTTCAAATATTAAAAGTGTTTTTCCGATAATATTATCATATGTTACTGGAATAGAATCTGGATATCTTATTTCATATTTTTCAAATCCTCCTAAGTATCAAGGTTTAGGTAGCATGTTTATTAAAAGTTCTAAAAGTAAAAGAAAACTTCTGTATAATCTAACAATATATTTAATCATAATAGTTGCTTTGATTTTTATTTCAAATTCAAAGTACTTTTTAATAAGTCTTGTTTCATTATTATTAATTCCCATTATTTTATATGATTCAAATAAAAGGCTTGGCTATACAAATGGAGATGTAATAGGATTTACTATAGAAACAGTTGAAACAGTTTCTTTATTGATTTCGGTGATAATATAAAATGATTTTATTACCAAAATTCTTATATCCAAATCCTTTATATATTATTACTTCATTAATATTAGCATTAATATTAGATGCATTATATCCATACCATAAAGGAATTTTTTATAAGATACATCCTGTTCATACTTCATTTATTTTATCACAAAAATTATATAAGCCATATTCATCAAAAATTATGGGTTTTTTCATTTGGATCTTTACAATGGGAATACATTTATTACTTTATTTATTATTACTTTATTTATTATATAAGATAAATATCATACTATGGATTATCGCTTCATCATATATAATTAAGACTTCAATATCATTCAAGCTTTTATATGATATAGTTAAGAAAGTTAGGGAATCGCTAGATAATAAGGACATTGAAAAAGCAAGAAAATTTGTAAGCAATTTAGTAAGAAGAGATACAAGCAGTTTAGATGAATATCATATTTCATCTGCTTCCATAGAATCTTTATCAGAAAGTTTTGTAGATGGAATTTTATCACCGTTATTTTGGCTAATAATATTAGGACCTTTAGGGGCATTAATGCAAAGAATAGCAAACACTTTAGATGGTTCTCTAGGCTTTAAAGATGAATTACATAAAGACGTGGGTTTTGTAAGCGCATTAGCAGATACTATCATAAATTATATTCCAGCAAGAATATCTGTTATTATATTTGCCCTTTCTTCTATTTTAATGAGAGATGATACAAGATCTCTTTTTTCATGTTGGAAAAAATATAGAAATAAAACAGAAAGTAAAAATGCAGGCTATCCAATGTCTTCTTTTGCTGGCGCATTAAAAATTAGTCTAGAAAAAATTAATAGTTATAGACTATGCGATTATAATCTACCTAAAAAAGAAGATATAAGTAATGCATTAAAATTAATATTAATTTCATATATTATAACATTAATTTTAGCAATGGTTGCTATTTATTTAATAAAACTTTAAAAATTGAAAATATAAAAATAAAGGTAGTGAAATATATGTGCATCGAATATGCAGAAAAATTGTCCCAAATTATATACGAAAATTCAAAGAAAAATAAGTGTGATTGTATATTATTTTCAGGTGGTATTGATACGACATTTATTTTAATGTCTTTAATAAACGATAAACCTAAAACGATCTCTGTATTATTTAATAATTCTAAAGATAGAGACTATATTGATTATGTTAAAAATAAATTAAATATAGAAAACTATAAGATAATTATAAAAGATGAAACTGAAATAGATGATTGTTTAAATAATGTCTTGTATTCATTAAAGGTAATTGATCCTATTGAAATCGTTTCAGGTATTTCTGTATGTTTAGGACTTAAAAAAGCAAAGGAACTTAAATGTAATTGTGTTTTAACAGGAGATGGAGGAGATGAACTTTATTTCGGTTACGATTTCTTAATAAATAGAAATGAAAGTTATTTAAATAACTGGTTAAAAAATGTATTAAATAATGCATTTTTCAATTCTGTACCAATATCAAATCATTTAGGAATTAAGGTATCATTGCCATTATTTAGCAATGAATCAAAGGAACTTTCACTAAATGTTCCAATAAAATGCAAAATAAATAATATTAATGGTAAAGTCTATGGAAAATATTTTATGAGATTATGGCTCATGGAAAAAGGTTTAGAATATGTTGCTTTAAGAGATAAAATGCCAATAACTTCTGGTAGTGGATCTGAAATTTTATTACAAAGCTGGAAAAATAAAGTCAAGAAAGAAGAAATCGATAAATATAAAAATAAATACAAAATAAACTTCCCCTCATTATCTCATCTCTATTTGTTTAAAAAAGGTCTTGAATTAGGAATTTTTTATAATGAATTAAAAAATAAATCAAATAGAAATCCATGTCCAATATGTGGTCATGAAATGAAAGGGAACCATTGTAGATTTTGCGGAGCATATATTAACGAAAAAGGTCAAATTTCTATTTATAATGACATTTNNTTTTTCAATAAATTCATTAAGTATTGCCCATTGCTTAACATCCATAAATCATTATTGAAGTAAACATAAACTTCTTTTGGATTTAAATCAAGTATAACTTTAGCTATGTTTCTTAGCTCTTCTTCGCTATATTCATAAAAATACCACTTTGTTTTGCCATGCATCCTTAAATATAATATATCATTGGTTTTATCTATGTATTCAATTATTGGTGCACTTACACTAACAAAAGTTGTTCTTAGTTTATTAAAAAGCTCTATCGTATCTTTATTAAACCATGTCTTGTGCCTAAATTCTATTGCCAATCTTGTGCCTAAGTTAACTTGCTTTATAAAATCAATTAACCTATCCAAATTTTCATCGCTTTTATTAAAGGATGGTGGTAATTGAATCAAATAGAAAGAAGTTATTCTATCAATAAGATTAAAAGCATCTAAAAATTTCTTGAAAACGTCTACAGCATCTTTATTAAGTCTATGAGTATGAGAAACTGATTTATGAACTTTTATTGCCCATTTTAATGAAGACCCTTTTTCAGCCCATGATTTAATCTGATTTTTATATGGAAATCTATAAAATGAAGCATTTAATTCCACAGTATTAAAGCCTGATTCCTTTATATACCAATCTAATGATCTTCCTTTATTCCAAGAGTACATCCACCCTGAAGTTCCTACAAATACCTCCATTTTTCCACAATTATTAATATATCTTGAGAAAAATTTTAAGGTATAAAGGTTAGGTCTAAACTATATTGTCAATGCAATATATTTTAGATTTTCATAAATGTTTAAAAGTTATTTATTCCATATTAATTTTATATTGAATAAAAATAAACAAGGGATGAAATATAAATGGAAGAAAAAGATAATGAAGAAATCATAAAACAAACATTACAAAAAATTTATGGAATCTCCCCCTTAGACCTTTATATATTATTTCACTTAAAAAAAGCAAATGTAGATTATGGTAAATCTATAGCTTCTATTTTGGAAATGCCAATAGATGTAATTACTGATGAGCTAGATAAACTTGAAAAGATAGGATTGATCGAAAGACATCAAGGGAGCGCCATAAAAAGAAGTGAGGCAAAATTTAAACTAGCAGAAGAAGTTAGAAAACATCATACATATTATAAATTAACTAGAGAAACTTGTTTATCTATTAGAAGACTAATTAAAAATTATAATAACCTTAATGAATACTTTAAGAGTTTAACAGGCTATGATAATACACTTAAGCTTCTAATATTTCTAAGAAAAGCTGAAAATGAACATGCAGGAACCATTTTAAAGGTATTCGGATTAGATATGGATAGCACAATAAATTTACTAGAAAAATTAGAAAAACTTGGATTAATAATTCCAGTTAAAGAGAAAATAATAAAAGCAAAACATAGAAAGGCAAAACCTAAAGAAGAAACTAGAACACATCATACATATTATAGGATCACGAGATTAACTGAAATGATATTAAGATATTCTGAAGTCTCTTGATAATTTATCTTAAATATTAAAAATTTTAAATACAAATTAAAATTAAGAAATAGATCATATTATATAAAAATATATAATACATAATAAAAGATAAATGACAGGGGATTATCAATGAAAGACTCTCAAAAGTTAATAGTAGCTACATTAATCTTAATTGCCATAATTATCTTAGAAGAGTTCAAAGCATTTAATGGTATTAATTCATACTTTTTATTTCATATTAATTTAAGGAATAATTTATTAATAAAATTTATTACAGATACAGCTAGTCTTGAAGCATTTATAATATATATGGCAATCTTATATTTTGGACAAGCAATATTAAGGAAAAATGTAACAAAGAATGTTGTTAGTTTTATTATAGCAATTATAATTTCTATGATAGCCACATTATTTATTAAAGCTTTTACTATGGTTCCCAGACCTCATGAAATACAACCACATTGGTCTTTACTGACCTCTTTAATTAATGCAGATTACTTTTCATTTCCTTCAGGGCATACAGTCAGAGTATCAGTATTAGCGTTTTATATAACTTATGTTTTTGATACAACAAAGCAAAGTAAGCTAAGATACCTATCATGGATATATGCATTAATAATAATGTACACTAGGCTTGCTTTGCAAGTACATTTTTTCAGCGACCTCTTAGCAGGAATAGTGCTTGGAGTTTGGTCTTCTTTGCTAGTAATTTATTTTGAAAATGTATGGAAAAAAATATATGATTTTATATTCAAAAAAATAAAAATATTGAATATTAAATAATCATTCTTCTGGCAATCCTTTTTCAATAATATCCTTCAGATCGTTTGTTAAATACGCTGTTTTAACCCCAATGAAATAAACAACTAGACTCATAATTGCAAATATTAAATAATCATATGGATAAGGTATTATAGGTCTTATACCTAGTGAACCATAATATGATATTATGCCAGATAATATATTAAATATTATTAACCACCATGTAGCTTTAACACTTCTATGATGACTTTTAAGATATAAATAGGCTAAAGAAGCGATTTGTAATATAGACAGTAATGCCCAATAAATTGGAAACTGTGCTAAAGGCCCCCATGAATAAATATTTCCTACAACAATTAATCCAAGGAATATCCATAATAATATTGAAAATAAGCCAACTTCTCTTAAAGATAAGTTTAATTTCTTTCTATATGGACCAAACAAAACTAACGGTAAACCAGCTATAACAGCTATAATTACTGTGTTAATTAGGCTATAGCCAGACCAATAAACAAGCATCGCAGATGCCACAAATCCTATTGGATAAGTTATAAACCATGCCGGAGCTTTATAAGGTCTTTTAAGGTTTGGCGCAAGATTTCTTAATGCATGATTTGTTAAACCAACAGTTAAATAGTTATAAACTGTTAGTAGAGAACTTAAACTTACAACATAATACCAACTTGGAATTGGCAATAAGAATATTATTGCTAAAACAAATGTCGCCAATATTGCTATCCATGGCGTTCTGAATTTTTTATGAACACCAGATAAAAATTCTGGAATATAACCAACTCTGGCCATCCCATATATGTTTCTAGCTGATGAACCAGTATATACTGCTAATGTTCCTGCTGGGGAAATGGCTGCATCTATAAGCAAAATTATTGCCCAAATAGTTAACAATGGAATCCCGGCTGCAACTAATTCACTATAAAATGGATGCGATTGCCATGCATTATATAATCCCGTCCAATTACCCGGCGTAATCCCTGCTGCACTCCAATTAATCCCTCCAGTAAATGCAACTTGTAATAATACATATATTATTATTACAACAATTATTGCTAATATAGTTCCTAATGGTACATCTCTTTGTGGATTTTTAGCTTCTCCTGCATATTCTAAACCTTGCCTAAAGCCTTCATATGCAAATACTATTCCTGATGGAACCATAGCAGCAAATATTGCAGCTGTTCCATATGGAGCAAAACTGCCAGGTATTGAGACAAAATTAGATGGATGGAAATATAATGATATCAAAAGAATTATTGTAATTAATGGTATTATTAATTTCCAAGCTGTTATAAATCTATTAAACCATCCATAAACGTTTATACCAATTAATTGAATTATTGTGAATAATAAAATCAATCCAGCAGCAATTAATATTCCCAATGGAGTTAAAAGACCATTTGAACCAACTAATCCTGAGATATATGAACTTGCATAAGTTACTATTGCAATAGCTTCTACAGATACTGTTGTAACTGCCCCTAAAAAGTAGGCCCATGATAATAAATAGTTACTAAATATTCCATGAGTATAATGGTTATATCTTGCTAATGACCCAGAAAATGGGAAAACCCCTCCTAATTCTGCAAAGCCAAATATCATAAAAATGAAAATTAAGCCTGCAATAACCCACGTTAAAATAGAAGCAGGTCCAGCGTAATAAACTCCAGCAACTACCGAAAAAAGCCAAGCAGACCCTATCATACCAGTTATAGATAGCATAAATATATCAGTTAATGTTAAAAATTTTCTTAATTTAGGCCGGGAACTCTCATTATTATCCCGCATCTAAACAAATCACCTTCTTTAATTTTATTACATATACTATTTAAACTTTTTCTATAAGTTATTAATTATTTTTATAAAAAAAGAAGAAAATATTAATAGGTATAATAATAAAGTTATATTGAATATATAAAAATAATTAAATATTATACTTCTTCAATTCCTAAATTATGTAGAGTGTAGGTGGTGGGTATGGTATTTCCATTCAAAAGTATTGAAGATTTCAAAATAGACATAAATAATGAACACGAATTGTTTAGGAAATCGGTTAGGGAATTTCTGGAAAAAAACGTAGAGCCAAGGTGGAAAGAAATAGAGGACACAAATCAAATACCTTCAGAGATATTTAAAGCAATGGGAGAACAAGGCTTCTTTGGTATTGGTATACCTGAAGAATATGGAGGTCAAGGTGGAGGCCAATTAATGACAACAATTATGATGGAAGAGATTGCAAGAATTGTTCCAAGCTTAGCAGTAGCAGTTGGTGTAAACCATCTATTTGGTGTGCCTATATTAAAATTTGGTAGTGAAGAACTAAAGAAAAAATACATAACGCCTATTGCTAAAGGAGAAGCTCAAGGAGCCCATGCAAATACTGAGCCAAGCGGTGGGAGCGATGTCGCTGGAATACAATCAAGGGCTGAAAAACAAAACGATCATTATGTAATAAATGGGAGGAAAGTTTTCATAAGCGGCGCTGAAAAGGCAGATTATTTTATTGTATCTGCCAGAACAAATCCACAACAACAAAATAAGAGATGGTGGGGCATTACAGTATTTGTTGTTGAAAAGAACTGGCCAGGGGTAAAATTGGGGCAACACTTCAAAGTATTAGGTATGAGAGGAGAACAGCCATATGAAGTTATTTTTGATAATGTTAAAGTTCCACAAGAAAATATCGTTGGTAAGATAGATGAAGGATTCAAAGTTATAGTTTCTACATATGATTATACAAGGATAGGTATTGCTGCTCAAGCGGTTGGTATAGCGCAGGCTGCATTTGAAAAAGCATTAAATTATTCTTTACAAAGAGAGCTTTTTGGACAACAACTAATTAGCTTTGAAATGATAGATGAAAAAATAGCAGATATGTACATTAAACTCGAGGCTGCTAGACTTTTAACATATTGGGCTGCTAGCCTTGCAGATGCTAATAGAAGCGAGTTCATAATAGCTGCTAGCCTTGCAAAATCTTTTGCATCTGAAGCTGCTGAATGGATATCAAGACAAGCAGTTCAAATACATGGAGGTTATGGAGTAGATCAAGAAATGGGATTGGAAAGATATCTAAGAGATTCAGTTATAACAACAATATATGAAGGAACTAACGAAATACAGAGACTAACTATAGCAAGAGAGCTAGTTAGACAAGCATTTGGATTAAAGATTTAATTGTTTTTATTTTCATTCTTATTTAATTTTTTCGATTTATTATATGGAAATATTTGCCTTATCACTTTTCTTGGTATATTAAAGGCATCGGATGCAATTTTCATTATGTAATTATCTTTAGGCATATTCTTTTTATCTATATTTAATTCTATGGCCAAGGCTTGCCTCAAAGCTTCTTTTGTTATTCTATTTCTTACTGTTCCATCATCTATAGCTTTAGAAATCTTAAAAGCTGCATAGAATTTCATATATTTATTAACCTCATTTTCTTGATCTGGAAATGTTTTCTTTAGAGAATCTGCAAGTTTTGCCACTGATTTCTGATCTGCAAAGCCAAAATACTCTTTTGTTAAACCGAGCCTCATAATTTTAGCAATCGTGTTTCCATTAATACCTCCAATTATAGCCAATATCTTATCCTTT
>DAXV01000019.1:22604-23904 GCA_002506595.1 Acidilobaceae archaeon UBA158 | reverse complement strand
AAAACAGAATCAAATAACTCTGGATATTGCATCTCAAGTCCCATTCCATATTTTCCTAACACATATAGACTTGCCATTTCTTTATCGAACAAATCTTTAGGATCAGAAGCTCCTTTTATTGGAGAAAGTTTTTCTTTGTTATATTCATTCTTTAGTCTTTCTATAACATATTCCCTTGTTACTTTCTTAGGATTACTTTCCCAAATAGTTATTAAATCATTCCATAAATCCATTAATATAGATTTCCTTTTCTTTAAGTCTTTTCCTTCTTTTTCCATGAATTACACCTTACCATTTTGCCTGATAATATTTCTTATTTGATTTTTGGTCTCTCCTCAACAGAATATATGTTGATTGAAGAATTTAAAAAAATACACTTGTTAACTCTATTTAAATTCAAATAAAAATATAAATTTTTTCTATAAAATTTATTTTGGGAGCGTTATGAATGAAAATCAAAAATTAAAATTTTTAGAGTTTAAAGAAAATTTTAAACTAATTAACTGTGCTGATTTAGAATGCGTAGAGCATTATGGAAAAAGCAAAGAAATAATTATAATAATGCCGGCTTCCAAAATGTGGATAATTGGAGATAAGTTGCCCAAAGATTGCATCATAATATGTGAAGGTGATAAAGTATGGGTATAATAGATGATGCTATAGATTTACTGATAAACGAAAAAAGCCTTAGAAGAACATGGATTACATTAATAGCATTATTTGGAATTGTAGGTATTGTAATAATCATTTCATATAATGCTATTATGCAATCATTTATTGGCCAATATTTACAAAGCCAGGAATCAGGTATAAGACAAATAGCCCAAAGCTTTGGGATAGGTAATAATTATTATTTATTACCATTCATTATCTTCGGAAACAATGTAAAAACTGCAATTATAACATGGATATCTTCTATTACAATTGTTATACCTATATTAATAGTTGCCGTTAATGGCGGCTTAGTAGGTTTTGTTTTACCAGGCGCTTATCCGAATCCTCCTCTTGTATTGTTCTATTTGTTGGTTCCTCATGGGGTAATAGAAATACCTTCAGTAACCCTTGTTGCATCTGTTTTCATACTTATGATTTCTAAAGGGCCTACTAAAATGTACAAAGATTCAATAGGAATTTTGGTTATATCTGCTATAATGCTTGCTGTTGCGGCATTTATAGAATCATTTTTAACTAGAACAATAGCTGGAATTGTTGCATCAATGCTATGATAAAGTTGAAATAAAATGAAAATCGTATTTTTTATAATATTATTAATTATGATTTCCTTATTAACATATAATGG
>DAXV01000019.1:0-22522 GCA_002506595.1 Acidilobaceae archaeon UBA158 | reverse complement strand
TCTTAATTTAAATGGTTTTTATAAAATAATTATTTATAAGATAAATTCAAATATATTAATAATATTTATGAAAAATTTAAAGATAAATATAAAAAACTTGATATTTTATAATTCTACCCCATATTTAATGCTTTACACAAATGATTCAAACTTAAGAATTTCAAATATATCTATAGGAAAGTATAATATTTTAAACATACCTGGGATTAATGAAACTTATAATATAAATGGGTCCAATTTGGAAATAGATTTAAACAATATAATAGGCAAAACAATTTCAATTTCCAATAGCTCATGGTTAATATATCAATTTTCTGATAATTCATCTCTAAACCTAGTTTTTGGAAATATACCAGAAATTAAAATTATATCAATAAATAACCAAAGCAACATAAGCAACGTTACTATATTAAATGAATCAAATATATTCATTGAAAATAAGGAAAATTATAACAAATTTTATATTACAGTATATTATGGCTTGTTTTTACTATCAATTTTGACGCTAGTGTTTGCGCTGGTGACATCATATGCAAATTGGAAAAAATATAGATAGAGCCATTGAAAGTTGGAAAAACGGCTACCCAATATTATTATACGATTCTTCAAATAGAGAAAGTGAAATAGATATGGTATTCCATGCATCTAAAGTAACTCCAGAATCAATATATAAGCTAAGGAATGAAGCAGGAGGATTAATTTGTTTTGCAACGTCTTGGAATATAGCTAAGGAACTAGGATTATTATGGGGAGATGAATTAATAGCTAAAATACCAAACTTAAAACCATTAACAGAAAAATTACTTTTCTATAAAGATAGACCTGCGTTTACAATATGGGTAAATCATGTGAATGTAAGAACTGGTATAAGCGATAACGATAGAGCTTTAACAATAAATGAACTCTATAAAACAGTTAAGCTATTTGTAAATGATAAGAGAGAAGAAGCTATTAAAAAATTTGTCGAAGAATTTCAAGCTCCAGGCCATGTACCATTATTAGCTGCTAGAAGCTTAAAAGAAAGGAAAGGACACACAGAATTGAGTATTTACCTATCTTTATTAGCAAAGATGGAACCTGCAACTGCGTTTGCTGAAATGTTAGATTTTGGGGTTTCATTAAGCTTGGAAAAAGCAGAAAAATATGCTAAAAAAATGGGTTATGTTTTAATAAGCGGTAAGGAGGTGTTAGAGGCCTGTGAAGGAGAAAAAATGTGTTGGGATTATTGATACAACATTTTCTAGAGTTGATATGGGCTCAGTTGCGTTAAATACATTAAGAGATCTATTACCAGATTATATAATAATAAGGCATACAGTTCCTGGTATTAAAGATCTACCTGGAGAAGCTAGAAGGCTTATAGATAAAGGCTGCGATGGAATAATAACCTTAGGTTGGGTTGGAAAAAAACAGGTTGATAAATACAGTTATATAGCATTATCTGTAGGACTTGTTATGTTATCAGTTCTAACAGGAAAAATAATTATTGATGTTACTGTTCATGAAGATGAAACCGATAATGAAGAAGAACTTAAGAAAATAGCTATAGAAAGAACAAAAGCACATGCAGAAAATTTGGCCATATTATTAAAAGAAGGAGGAGAAGGCTTAGTCAGAAAAGCGGGTCAAGGGATTAGACAAGGATATAAAAATGCAGGACCATTATAATTCTTTGAAATTAATAATATAAATGAGCTTAAGAATCATTTCTTTCTATAACCTAATTGTGACATAATAGATCCAATCAATGCAATAGAAGATCCTATTATTTGCAAAAGTGAAGGGATAACTTTTATTAGATATATTGTAAAAATAAATGAAACTGCTGGAGTTAGCATAACGATTGCGCTGCTTTTAATTGGGCCTACTATTCTGACCGCATAAAACCATAAAAGCCATGCAGCTGCTTGAATTATAGCCGTTGCATATAATATTAATATTAATGACTTTATGTTTATTATGAAGTAATTACTCAATGGTATGAAAAAAGCTATAAATGGAACTGAAATTAAAGACATATAAGAGTTTAATGCTATAATGTCACTATCATGCATGTTTTTTACAAAATAAACTGTGCCCATTGCCCATGAAATACCACTCAATAAAGAAAAAATTAACCCTAGACTAAAACCTATTGAGGATGCATTGGTTAACAATATTCCTATGAATCCTATTATAATGCCAATATATTGAAATAATGTTATATTAATTTTTAAATAAAGTTTACTTAAAATCACAACAAAAATCGGTTGTGTATATACAAGAACAGCAGCCAGTGAAGGATTTTTTGAATACATTATACCTAAATTTAAAAAGATTAAAAACAAAGCATTATTTAAGAGACCGGCTATTGTTTCTTTAAATCCATAAACTATTTTCCTCCATATAAAGAAAATTATAAGACCTCCAATTAAAGACCGTAATAATGCCACATATATAGGAGAAACATAGTTCTCAAGTATTTTAATTATAGGATATGCTGAACCCCATATTAATGAAACTAATACTAAGTAGACATATCCCTTCACATCATTATTCATTTTACATCCTAAGGTTTCTTTATCATTTACACTTATAAATATTGTTAACCTATAAAGTCATTAAAAATTATTAAAACATATAAACTGGAAAAATTAATATTAACGAACGAAGAGAGTGCAAGAAATGAAGGTAATAGTAATAAGATCAGAAATGGGTAAAATAATTTCAAGCGAATTAACGGATGGAGAATTAGATCAAATAGTAAAAAAGAAGAGCGAAGATGCAATGAAAGAGTGGAATCCAGAAACAAGCGATTTTATAGTATTAAGAGATATAAGGGAATTGGAATTGCCATTGCCATTAGATCCAGAACTCGTTGATATCTTAAGGAATGTAGGTACATTAAGCAGAACATCAGAAAAGGCAATAGCTAGGATTCCGGTTTATACTATTAGTTTTGAAAACATGATGATAGGAGAGGATAACTATGTTGAGCATAAAATTTACCTGATATCACCATATATAAATGATGATATTAAAACCGAACTAGAAAAAGAAGCTGTTGAAATAACAACGGAAAAAGTAGCCCCTGAAGGTATAGAGGAAGAAGGAGAAGAAGAGGAAAAATAAACAATAATAGCGGTGTTATCATTTGCAAATATTAAATACCAGAGATTTAATAAACTCAATTATAATGCTCTTTGTTGTATTGGATCCATTTACTGTAGTTCCTTTTTATATTCCAACAGCAAATTTATTACCTAAAGAAAAAAGAAAGAAATTTTTAAACACTTTAATATTAGCAGCTGTTTTTATGCTGTTAGCATTTACTATAATTGGAGACTATATATTCAAAATTTTGGGAGTAACATTTAATGATTTTAGAATTGCTGCTGGTTTAATTTTATTAGTATATGCAATATCAAGTTTGTTTGATATAGAAATTGGTGCCCCTAAAAATACACCTGAAGATATAGAAAAAGAAGCAATAGTCCCATTAGCGACACCATTATTAGCTGGTCCAGGAAGTATTTCTACCGTTTTATATATAAGATATGCTTATGGATATCCAATAGCCCTCATAAGCATTTTTATAAACATAATTCTTGCTTATTCAATACTATATATAGGCCATTACATAATGAAATACCTAGGAGAGCATGGAGCATTATTAGTAGACAAATTCATGAGCTTAATATTAGCTGGTTTTGCTATAAGTATTATTAGAGCATCAATAATGTCTCTGATTTAACAATAAAAAAGAACGTTAATTTTTAAATCTAGGACTTGTATATTTATGAAAGATGGTGAAAAAATGAGCGTTCAATTCGCTACTTTAGGAGATTTAAAAAAGGGAAGCTATATAGTAATAGATAATGAGCCATGCAGAGTTGTAGAAATAACTAAGGCTAAAACAGGTAAGCATGGAAGCGCAAAGGCTCATGTAGTTGCAGTTAGTTTATTTACAGGACAAAAGAAAACATTAATTGCCCCAACGGATACACAAGTTCAAGTCCCAATTATAGAAAAAAGAAATGGTCAAGTATTAGCTGATTTGGGTAATAACTTACAAGTTATGGATATGGAATCTTATGATACAATAGAAGTAGAAAAACCAACTGATGAACCAGAATTATTAGAAAAACTAAAGCCTGGAGTAGAAGTGGAATATTGGGTAATAATGGGGAAGGCAAAGATAGTTAGAATTAGGAGTTAGTTGCTATATTATAGATTATCCTTTGCCCATCTCAATATTTTCTTCAGGATATACATAAAACTCTATCTTGGCCTTATGATAATCTCTTATTATAGCTTTTGCTGCCTCATCTATATTTGGCTCTTTGGTTTTCTTATAAATCCACATCCTTTTGTAGGCTAGATTTTCCAATATTTTATAAGGATCAATATCTTCAATTTTATATACATTAAAAAATGCCTTGGGATTATATTTTAAAATTTTTTCTATTAATGCAACAGCGGGCTTAACTGGATCATTTAGTTCATCTACAGCCTTTCCTCTTATTATAGATTCTGGAAATCCTCCTTCTATGGGCATAACTCCAGGGGAATCTAAAATATAAATGCCGTTCTTTATTTTATATAAAGTAAAAGATTTTGTATATCCCGCACTACCTGGTAAAGGACTTGTTGTAGCACTCTTTTTGCCCTTTAACGAATTTATTATACTAGATTTACCAGTTTTAGGATATCCTATTAATGAAAACAAAGTCTCGTTTCCTCTAGAATATTTATCAAGCATTTCTAATAAATGCGATCTATCCTTCTTTCTCCATACAGAATAAAAAATAGTATCAAACCCTTCTAATGTGAACTTTTCTTTCCATTTTTCTGCAATATTATAAGGAACTAAATCGGCTTTATTTAATAATATTATTAAATCTTTATTAAAAGAATTTGCCATTTCTTCAACTCTCTTGCTTCTTGTAGTTATAGGATCTCTAATATCTAATACTTCTATTACTACATCTGATCTCTTGATTGTCTTTGCTATATCTCTCCAACTTGCTAATATCATACCAATTCCCGCTTTGTATATCTTGTAAAAATCTAACCTTTTAAGGAATATTAAAATTACTTGAATAATAAACTTACAACATATTATTATCTTATTTAAATAATAAAGAAAAAATTTTATATATTAGATCTATTTAATATGAATATATAAACTTTGCGTAACACTTTTATGCAGGAAACATTTAAAAGGTCTGGTGAAATGCATGTCAGAATCTCAAGATTCTGGTAAGGATAAATCTAAGTCCACTGTTAAGTGTCCCCCGGATAAGATAATATATGATGCAAATATGGGAGCAAGAATTTGCCTTGAAACAGGAGAAGTTATAGAAGAACAAGTAATTGGAGACGAAGCAGAATGGCGTGCATATACGCCTGATGAAAAAGCTAGAAGGACTAGAGTAGGAGGACCATTATCGTTAAGTAAACCAAATATGGGAGTAGATGTTTATATTGGTAGCTTCCATGAAGGAAGCGGAAAAAAGATTAGAGGATTATCAAGAAGAATTGATATGCTAAGATTACAACGTAGTTTTAGAATGGGTAGAACATTAAGTAGTTTAGAAAAAAACATTAATCAGGCTTTGAAAATTTTAGATGAATTAGCAACACATATGGAATTATCAAATAAAGTTAGAGAAGAAGCATCTAAGATGTATAGAGATGCAACACAAAAAGGTTTAACAAGAGGAAGAAGTATTGAAAGCGTTGTTGCTGCAACTTTATATGCTGCTTGCCGTAAATTAAGAATTCCATGCACAATAGATGAAATTGCCAAGCATTTATCAATTAAGGATAATGATGTTAAGAGAGAAATAGCTAGATGCTATAGGTTGTTAGTAAGAGATTTAGAGGTGGATATACCAGTAATAGAGCCAGAGCTTTTTGTAAATAGAATAGTTAGTGCATTAGGACTTCCTGATTATGTTGCAGTAGAAGCAATAAAGATACTAAGAGATGCAAGAAACAAGGGAACAACTGCAGGAAAAGATCCTAGCGGGCTTGCTGCAGCTGCAGTTTATCTTGCTGCTCTTAAGCATGGACTAAGGAGAACACAAAAAGAAGTTGCCCATGTAGCTGGTGTTACTGAAGTAACAGTTAGAAATAGATATAAAGAAATTGCAGGAGAAGCTGCGTCTAAGTTATCTTAACTTAATTTAACTATTTTTTCTAGTGTAGGTATTGTAAATTCTAAATTCAATCTTTTCAATGTTTCTATTTTCGGAACTCCGTTTTTATCCCATCCTCTTAAATCATAATAATAATCTAATAGCTGGTTATATCCTTCATAGCTTAATTTACCGCCTTTTAATGGACCTTTCGTTAAAGGAGATTTAAACCACTTTTCAGGCGGCATATCATATGCCCTGCTCCATGTATTGAACTCTCTTATCCAAAATGCTCTAATTAATGCATATATTCTATCAGCTACATCATATATCATATCCCATGTATACTTTATACCTGTTGCATAAGTTAACAAAAGCGGATAATGATCTAAATTTAATCCTATTTCTACCCATGGTAATCTGCATGTAGTTATGCTTTCAAACATTCCTCCTCTAATTCTTTGTAATTCTATAACTTTAGCAGCCTTCTCTCTGCTATACGAAAACCTATCATTTTGTACTTCCCAGCTTATAACCCATGCGTCTTTATGATGAGCACCTATAGGGCTTGTTGAAAAGGCAAGTGCCATACCAGGAGCAGTATGACAATCATATGCACTAGCTTCTAAACCCTTAGCATTAACAGCAAAATCACATCCGCCTACTTTGCTGCAAGCATGCATTGTACCTTCAGCTAATAGATTTCCCAGCTCTGTTTTTCTAAAAGCTATTTCAGATACCAAATCCCTATATGTTTTTATATCTCCCCATTCCAATCTTCTTCCATCAATATTATTCAATATTCCTTTTTGACTTGCTTCTGTTCCCCAGCCTAATACTCCGCCAAGGCTTATAGTATCAATACCATATTTATCAGCCAATGTATTCAAGACAGCAACATCTTGAAGCTTAGGAATCCCTAAATTACTTCCCAATATAGCTACATTCTCATAATCTAACTCGCTTTTATTTCCTTCTGTATCAAGTATTACATTACCACATTGCATATTACATCCAGGACAACCTCTTTGATCAACCTTTAATGATTCCATAGTGTAACCATCAATACCTTTATAATCATCAAAAACGCCTTCACTGAAATTATATGTTGGTAAAACGCTCGCCTCTTGTGCCCAATCAACAGTTGCCATTGTTCCTTCTCTCATCCAGAAATTATAACCTGGTCTTTCTCTTACTTCTCTTAATGCCTTAGCCCCTTCTATTTTGAAATTCTTTTCATCAAATAAATCAACATTTTTAGTTCCCTTAATTACGACTGCTTTAATTTTCTTAGAACCCATGACTGCCCCAATACCTGGCCTTCCTCCGCTTCTTCCTTCTTGACTCATAACTGTTGCAAATCTTACCAGATTTTCTCCTCCTGGCCCAATTTCTACAATTCCAGCAAATCTTCCAAATCTTTTTCTAAGTTTCTCTTCAGTTTGCCAACTATCTAAACCCCACAAATCATCTGCATCTTCAAAACTTACCTTATCATTTTCTATGTTTAACAATACTGGTTTTTCTGATTTACCATAAAATACAATTGCGTCTAGGCCAGATTTTCTCATTTCAACAGAAAATAATGTGCCTATATTTCCATCACCATAGCCTCCTGTTAAGGGGCTTTTTGATGCAACTTGTAGCTTTCCACTGCTCGGAACAGGCATACCTGATAGAGGGCCAATTGCGAAAATTAACAGGTTTTCTGGAGAAAATGGATCAACTCCTGGTTTATTATATTCCCATAAAATCCTTATTGCAAGCCCTCTACCACCTAAATATTCTGCAGCCCATTCTTTCGGATATTCTATTGTTTTAGTTTCTCTTTTATTGAGATCTATCCATAATATGTTGCCATTCCATCCTTTCATGGATTATCGCCCACAGTATAACAATTGACTAGTAGGAATTTTAATATTTATATCTATAAATTTACTATTTACCCATCTCCTAATTTTTGGGATTATTAGAAAGAATAGATATATCTATAAATAATAAGTCTGGACTACCAATTGTTAATTAGGTGCAAAAAATGTCTCAGTATAGACAAGATTTAGGAGAATTTTTAAAAAATCTAGATAGATGGATTTCAATGCAACAGGCAGTTTTAGACACATTTAAAGAAAATTATCCTAGAGTGAGAGATTCAGATAGGTTAGAGATAATAGTTAACACTAGAATTGCATTTAACCATATGATTAGAACATTAAAAGCATTTGATGACTGGCTACAAGATCCGTTTATTACAACAAATGCGCCTAAAGAAGTTTTATTACAAGTATGGGATAGGACTGTAAATATATTACAGCAGCTAATATTAATGGATATAGAACATACATCATCGATGAGAAAAATGCTAGATGAATTATCTAGAGAAGGCAAAATAAACCCTCTAATTGCCAGGTTTAGGGAAATAGGAGAAGAGAGAAGAGAAGAAGGTAGAGGTACTACTACAATATCATTTTAAAGTTTTTTAACTAAGCAAATTTCTATTTATTTTAGGTGAAGCGTATGTCAAAAGAGGTCGGTAAAAAACCTGGTAAGCAACCTAAGGCAAAAGAAGAAAAGAAACAAATTAGTGCATTTGATGCAAGCCCAGAACTAATATCAAGGGTTAAAAAGGATTTACCTAAATTAAATTATGTAACGCCTTTTAAAGTTGCAAATAGCTATAATATTGCAATGTCGTCAGCTAGAAGAATATTAAAAGAATTAGAAAGAGAAGGTGTTATAGTTCTTTATTCACCAAGCAGGAGAAATCCAGTATATATATTAAAACAATAGAGTTTATTCCCTCCTTAATGGGCATAATTTTTAATTGCAATTATTTATATTCTTAACATATCCTCTTCAAATCTTGGAAGGTGAATACTAATGCCAGATTACATTGTAGTAGGTTCAGGTATTGTAGGTTTATCTACAGCATATCATATTTCAGAGCAAGACAAGAATTCTTCCATATTGATAATAGATAAGTATGACGGGCCGGGTGCTGGAGATACTTCTAAAAGCGCTGCTGCATTTAGAACTGCATTTACAAGTAAATTAAATATCATGCTCTCATCATCTAGTATTAAGTTTTATTCATATTTACAAAAAAATGAAAAATTTGATTTGGGCATGAAATTTGTTGGATATCTATTTGCATTAGATAAAAATAATTATTCTAGTTTTAAGAAAGGTTTGGAATATGCTGAAAAATTAGGAGTAGAATTTTCTGAATTAGAAAATGATTATTTACAAAGCAATCTTGGAATAAAAACTGATATAGAAGGTAGCGAAGAAGCTGATATTATTGGTGCACATAATATATATAAATCAATTTTATTCAAAAATGCTGGTATTTTAGATCCGGAAAAAATAATTGATTACTATTATAATAAGCTTAAAGATCGTAATGTTGAATTTTCATATGGAATAGGATTGAAAGAATTTATAATTGAACCAGAAAAACCCCTTGGTATAGAAGGAGAACCTTTTGCTTGGGAAGAAATAAAAGTAAAGGGGGTTAAACTTAATAATGGAACAATAGTAAAAGCAAATAAGAAAGTTATCTCTGCGTTAGGTGCATGGAGTAATTTATATTTAAATAACATTGGATTAGACAGTTATAGTAGGCCAAAGAAAAGGCAAATATTTTCTATAAAAGCTGATAACAATGAGTTAAAAAGAGTTTTGTATTCTAAAGGTTTTAACGATGAAAGTACAATGCCTTTCATAATTTTACCAAAAGGTGTATATATTAGACCAAATCCATCAGAAAACACTTTTTGGATAGGATTGAGTGATGAATTAGGAAGAAAAATTGAACTAGAAGATAATCCTGTCGCTGAAGAAAACTTTTATGTATATAGTATTTTACCAGTTTTATCATTATATTTTGATCAATTTAAAGATAAAAACCCATATGCATCCTGGGCAGGACATTACGATATCAGCTTTGATGGACAACCTATTATTTATGAGCCATATGAAAGTAACTTAATAATTTCAGCAGGAACTAGCGGAAGCGGTATTATGAAAGGCGATTCTATTGGAAGAATAACCGCAAGTCTTGCATTAAACAAAGAATATGCAGAACTCTTTGATAAAACAGAGTTTGATGTATCTTGGCTAGGTGTAGAAGGTAGATTAGTAGAAAAAGAAATGCTCATAATATAGGTTTTATATAAAATTCCAAATAACTTAATATTTTTAAAAACAATCTTTTTATGGGAAACAAAATGGAAACTAAAAAGAAAATTTTGCTTTTAACTACAAATAAAAATATTAAAATACCAAGCCAAGAACTAAATTATTCATTTGATATATTAGAAGTACAAGATTTATATTATATGAGTAAAGATCAAATAATAAGCATTTTATCGAATATAATGGATAAATATGATAATATAATATTGCCAGGAAATATAATATGGAATTTCAACGATTTAAATGGTAAAATTGTTAAAGGAACCGAATTCATTAATTACCTATTTGATATGCTTAAATATGTTAAAATTGAACAACTTAGCCCCGAAGTTAGTGCCGATAAATTATTTCCAAACGAAATAAAGAAAATAGTGGAAAACAAGAAAAAAAGGTATAAAAAACCTATATTCAAAATAAGAAATCTTAAAATATATAAAAGATATCCAATAAGAGTATTTGCTGAAATTTTTCTTAATAGAGAAGAAGATGAAAAAAATCTAATGAAAAAAATAAAAAGTTATATACAAGATGGAGCAGACACAATAATAATAGGAGCTTTTTCATCAATTAATTATAAATATTTAAAAAGAATTTTGAATAACATAAGGGAAATATACTCAATTCCTATAGGTTTAGATGCCAGCATTGATATTTTAAAAAAATTTAAAGATGATGTAGACATACTTATGAGTTTTAATATAAACAACATTACCGATAATATAAATTGGATTTATGATAAAGCGACGGTATTATTAGTTAATGATATTAATAATGATATTATAAAAAAAATTAAAGATTTGAAAAGAAAAGGCATGAAATTAATATTAGATCCAATCGCTTATCCTGCTATTTATCCAGGATTTTTGAATTCTCTAATTAGATCAAAAAAGCTATCTAATCTAGGCCTCCCAATAATGATAGGAATAAATAATGTAACAGAACTTATGGATGCTGATACTACTGGAACAAATGCACTCGCAACTTTTTTATCAATAGAGTCTGGTGCAAGTATAATTTTAACAAGCGAGGTAAGCGTTAAAAATCAGGGAGCAGTTTTTGAAATCAAAAAAGCAGTAAATATGGCTGAAGAATCGATTATATTGAAAAAGCCCCCAAAAGATTTGAGTCTAAACCTTTTAGGATTAAAAGAAAAAGCTTTTATGGAAAATGATATTAAAATATATGGCAATAGAGATAACATATATATTGAAATATATGGAAAAACTAAGCAAATTTCTTGTAAAGATAATTGTCCTTTATCAAATTTATATGATTTAGATAAAAAGGATTTAGCAAAATTATCTATAACAATATATAGATATTGCTCTCCATGGTCTATGAATTGGAATTGCTAAGCTGTGATCAAATATCCAAGACTTTTTAATCTGTTTTCAACTTTTTCAAATACATTAAAATATGAAATGTTTTCAGGGATACATCTTATACATAACGGTGTTATTGAAATATATCCTTTTTTAACGGCTTCGACATCACTTTCCTTATCACCTCCTGCATATGCTTCCTCCAAGTTATCAGTTTTCCACCCCATAACTTGATATACATCGCCTCTTGAATCGAGCTTAACATCAATATTAGAAAGCCAAGATATCTTTGTTACCTTAAATCCAAGCGGATTTATACTTGGGAAATTAATATTAATTAGATCTAATTTTTCTTCTTTAAATATTTCCAACATTATTTTAGAAATTTCAGCAGTGATTTCAGCCGATTTTCTCAATAAAATATCTTGCTCTTGTGTTTTTATCCCTCTTAAAACAGCGAAGCTAGAAGCTATTGCTTTATAGCCTAGCAAAACTCCCTCTAGCGCACCTCCAATTGTACCACTTGTAAAGAAATCCATTAAACCCATATTTGGTCCTATATTTATTCCTGAAACTATTATATCAGGTTTTACATCTTTTAAAAGAAATTTTAAACTAATCGCTACAGCATCTGCGGGTTTTCCTTCTACACACCATGAACCTTTTGTGCCTTTCACATCACATTTTTCCACTTTTACGTAGAATGAATGCGATTTTCCTGCCCCAGATACTTGATTTTTAGGCGCGACAACATATACATCAAATTCCTTTTTACTCAATTCCTCAATTAAATATTTTATTCCAGGGCTATCGATTCCATCATCATTAGTTACTAGCACTGATCCTATCATTTTCTATTACCTTTTTATTTAGCAATAATTAATAGAAACCCTACTCTTTTATAGTTTACTATATTGCATATATAACTTTACTTATAGCTTGATAAGTACAGATTGATTACATGAAATAAAAATTAAAATTTAGAAAACAAAATGCAAAAAATATTAGTTAAAAATATTAAATATATGTGATTAGTTAAAAATATTAGTTTTAATTAACATTTAAAAAATGAGGAGATCAAATTGAACGAACATAAAGAACCGTTTTTATTCAAAAGCTACGAAAGGATCATAGGAATTGCTCATGATGTTAATGAATTGAAAAATGAATTAGAGAGGCTTTCTAAAGTTGATCCTGATGCAGTAAATTATCATCTAAAAGAAAAGCATATTGTAAATTGGCTCAATTATATAGGAGAAACTGAACTTGCAAAGAAACTTGAAAATGTTAAAGATATTAAGGAAGCTATAGCAATACTAGAAGAAGAAAATAAACAAAAAATTAATAAGGAACAAAAATCACAAAAAGAAGGAATGAATCAAACAAAAGAAACCCAAACAGTAACAACTCAAGAAACAACTAAAAAGAGAAGAGGCAGAAAGAAAAAAGTTTAGGATACATTTTTATTCCTCAATAAAAAATTTTTTAATAGGCGAGAGAATTGGTAGATTTTAGTAAAGAAGTAGAAGAAATGCTTTCTTTATATGATACATTTGCAAAACAAATTGAAGAAGGCTATAAAAAAGGTAGTAATATCGAGCCTTTTCACAAGAACTTTAGGGGCATAGTATTAAGTGGTATGGGAGGAAGTGGAGTTACAGGAGATTATATAAAAACTTTAGGATTAAATTCTAAAATAAATATACCTATAGAAGTAGTAAAAGGGGACTCCTTACCGAGCTGGGTAAATAAAGATTATTTGGTTGTTGCTATTAGTTATTCAGGAAATACGCATGAAACCCTTTCATGCGCAAGAGAAGCATATAATATAGGAGCTAGTGTTATAGCGATAACTAGTGGAGGAAAGCTTAGTGAATTAGCTAAAGAGAAGGGATCTCCAATAGTATATATTAACAAGAATTATTATCCTAGAACAGCTATTGCTGAATTAGTTTCTTCTACATTGGGAGCATTAAAAGCCCAAAATATTAACCTAATAAAAGAAGAAGATGTTAACGATGCAATAGAAGTATTAAAAAATACGTCAAGAGGTGAAGGATTAAATATAGCAAATAATATTTCAAATAAAGAACTTTTTATAATATCAGGTTGCGGCCCTTATGAATTACTAGCTAATAGATGGAGACAGGAATTTAGTGAAAATGCCAAGGCCTTAGCTAAATCGGAGACATATCCAGAATCAGCTCATAATGATATAGTTGTTTGGCAAGTTATTCAAAAAGAGAAGGCTGCATTTATATTATTTGATTCCAGTGAAGTAGGAAGTGTATGCAATGTTCTCACTAATTTGCTAGAGGATATTTATAAAAAACAGGGATCAACTTTAATAAAAATTAAACCTAGAGGCAATAACTTATTTTCAAGGCTTATTCAAAGTACATTATTAGCTGGTTATGTTTCAGTCTACCTTGCTAAATTAAAGGGAATTAATCCAACAGATACATCTATAACAGGAGATTATAAGAAGGCCTTAGAAAAAGCAAATTTAGTCTGAATTTTTTAATATATTAACCTATCAAATATTCATTTTCTCATATAAAAAATATATTAATCTTAATTATTATTTAAACCATGGTGCATGACGTAGTGGATAAAGCAATGAACGAAGAGAGCCAAGGATTATATCAATATAAAGCAATGATTTTAGACAGCGTTCATGGTTTCATTCCTATTAATGCAGGAGAATATTGGATATTACAAACACCTTTCATGAGAAGACTTCATAATATAAAGCAATTAGGCGCTAATTATCTGGTTTTTCCTTCAGCAAAACATACAAGGCTTGAGCATTCTCTTGGAAGCATGCATATTGCTTCTAGAATAGCTAATAAAATTTTAAGTTATGCCTTATCTGAAAATAATTCAAAGCTCTGTGCTGCACTTTTTACTACATGTAATGATAAGGCATATAATAGTTTTATACAGGTAGCAAGATTAGCAGGTCTGCTACATGACTTAGGGCACTTAGCGTTTAGCCATATGATTGAATCTGGAATAAAGAACGTCATTATGTATTCTAACGAAGATAAATATATAGACAAAGAAGTCTCTTCAAAACTTAGAAATATATTATCTTTGCTTGTTGAAAGAGGAGGAAAAATTCATGAATTTTATACATATTATTTTATAAGCCGTTTATCAAAGATGGCAGAAGAATCTGATTTTGATTTATTGGATATATCTATAAAAGCCGCCTCATCATCTTTATTTGGCGAAAATAATTGCAAAGCTTTAGAAGAATTAAAGCTTACATGCGATGCAGGTCAAATAGTTAAAAGCATTATTTCAAATGAAATAGTTGATGCAGATAGGCTAGATTACCTGCAAAGAGATGCACTCACATCAGGTATAGTTTATGGAAATATTGATATTGATAGATTAATATATGGGATTAAGCCAGCTATGGATGGAGATAAGCCTTATATTACATTAGATATGAAAAGCATGCCCACACTTGAAGATATATTTGATGCAAGATATAAAATGTATAAATCAGTATATTTCCATCATAAATCCATTGCGATAAATAAATCTGTTGAAAAATTTGTTAACGGTTTAGCAGATGAATGGAATGATGTAAAGTTAGATCTTTATAAAGATGTTGATCTTGGAGATTTTCTTAATCCGATAAAATTATCAGAAGCTATTGCAAATGATAACTATTACTTCGATGATAACGAGATGGATGTCATGATAAAAACTTCTTCAATAAAGGGATCTAATATATTAAAAAGATGGGCCTTAAGTTTATTAAATAGAAGGGAATTGCTGCCTTTATCTGTATTTAAGAGACCTGAGCAAGTTATGATATTAGCATCACAAGTGCTAGAAAAAATGAACAAAAAATCTACTAGTGATAACATAAGAAGACTTGTAAAAGAAATAGATAGAGAAAAAATTAATGATTTCATCAAACAAAAATCAAATGATACAATTAAAGTAGATTATTATGATGAAGAGATAATAAGTGAAGAGAAAATAATGAAAGCATCTCCAAATATATTTAACTGGAAAGAATCTATGTATATAAGAAGCTTAGTCCAAATCGGATCAATTCCTGTATTTCTTATATATGTTTATTCCGATGATGAAAATCAGCATATAAAACTAAGGGAAAATATAAATGATATAAGAAATTCAATATCTAAGGAAATTATATCAATTTTTGAAGAAAAGGCTAAAGATATAGAATGAAAGAATTATTTTATTATAGATCGCTAAAACTTAAGGGTTGTCTATTTGACTTCCTTTGCACAAAAACGCTTTTCTAAGGTCTAGAATCATATATTTTTACTAGCTATATTAAATATAAAAAATGATAAAGGCCTTTTTATATTTTAACAATTATGTTTGTTATTATGTAAAAAATTTAAAGTTCTATTTAAATTCTATTCTTTTTGTTAATATAATATATATAACTTATGTTATTGTTAGGATATTTCAATTCCTCTTCATTTTAATAGATTTATTATCAGTCATGGGAATTACAAAAGATTTATGCTATTCATAAAAAAGTTACTGTTAAAAAGTTACTACATCTTCAATGACTAAGTTAGTCGTCAATCTTATTATAAATTAATTTTACAACAGAGTCTAATGTATATTCATCAGGAACAAGCACATCAAGATATGGGCAGTTATCTTTTAGAGCCTTTAATGTTGATGGGCCTATTGCTATTATGTTAATATTTTTAATATTTATATAAATACAAAATGCTTTAGCAATTAATGGCGAAGTCAATACAACATAATTAATATTTTTATTTGCATTCAAATAATTATTAATCTCAGATAATTTATCATCATTAATTCTTTCTTCGTATATATTAATTTCAAAGAATTTCTTGTTGTTTTTATCTAGTATTTCGTTAATCTCCTTTACCCCTTGACTAGATCTAGCAAGTACAATGCAATTAGATTTAACTTTTATTAGCTCGTTTGCCAAATCTTTTCCAGTAAATTTTTTTGGTATTAAATCAACATCCTTATTCAAATATTTTTTAATAGACTTCGCAGTTTCTGGCCCTACTGAAGCTACTTTTTTATTTTGAATTTCTTTAATTATTTGGCCATAGATATTATTATTCTTTGCATCATCAGCTAGTATCTTTGGGCCTCTTGGACTGGTAAAGACTACCCAATCACATTGAACTAATTTTTCATAAAATATTTTTGAAGAATTTTTAATAGGAATTATATCTAGTATGGGAATAAAGAGTATATCGACTTTATCTTCTATGTGCTTAGGATATTCTGGACCAAGATATAAAATCAATCTTTTTTCCATAATTTATCCCTCATGTTTACAATTTTTCCAACAATTATTATTGCTGGATTTTCTAAATGTAAATTCTCATAATTATCTAATATTTCTTTAATTGTTCCAGTAACGACTCTCTGAGAATCTGTTGTTGCATTCATTATTATGGCACATTTTTCATTATCTCCTTTTACCTTAGCTATTGTTTCTAAATTTTCTCTAATAGTTGAGATTCCCATCATTATTACAATTGTATTACTTGCTCTTGCTATTTCTTCTAACTTAACATTTGAGAATTTCTTTTCCTTTGCCTCTTTACCAGTTATTACTGAAAAGCTTGATGATATGTTTCTGTTTGTTAATGGTATTCCTGAATATGCTGCTGCACCAATAAACGAGGGAATTCCTGGAACAACTTCACAAAAAATTCCTTTTTCAATAACATAACTGCACTCTTCTTCTCCTCGACCAAAAATATACGGATCCCCACCTTTTAGCCTAACAACAATTTTTCCTTCCATTGCCTTATTTACAAGCATTTCATTTATTTGCTCTTGTTCCATTTCATGCTTTTCAGGCGATTTTCCAACATATATTAATTCGCAGTTGCTCTTACAATACTCCAATAATTTTTTTGAAACAAGTCTATCATAAATTAAAGCATCTGCAATTTTTATTAAATTCAAACCCTTAATAGTTATTAGTTCTGGATCTCCAGGACCTGCCCCAACAATATAGACTTTTCCGGACAATTTACTTTAGCACCTTATCTAGCATACTATAAACATATTGTCCAGCCCTTTTTCCTAATTTTTCCGCGTTATTTAATTCGTCTTTAAATCTAATTATTTCCATAAAATTTCCATCGTATGATGCGATGCCTACAATCATAATAATTTTATTTTGGTTTATTAACGATATTGCACCAATTGGTGTGCTGCAACCAGCTTTAGCTTCTTTTAAAAACTCTCTTTCTGCCAATGACATATAATAGGTATTCTTATCATTATATTTTGAAAGCTCTTTAACTAATGAATTATCTTTGATTCCAACAACAGCTATAATACCTTGCCCTGGCTCAGGAGGAAACATATCTAATGGAAGCAATAATCTTCTTGGATTAAGGTTAAGCCTTCTAATGCCTGCTTCTGCTAAAATTATAAAATCATATTCATTATTTTCAAGTTTTTTAATCCTTGTATCTATGTTACCTCTTAACGGCTTTATTATCACATTATTATTGTAATGCATTAAAAACGATTTCCTTCTAATGCTTGATGTACCGACTACGGAATTCTCCTTTATTTCCCTAATATCGTTAACTGCGTAGCTATAAAATATTAAAGAATCATTTGGTATTTCTCTTGGCAAAACCATTATTATATCAAGTCTTGGATCTAAATCTTTTGGCAAATCTTTCATGCTATGTATAGCTAAATCTGCTTCACCATTTAGAACGACATTATTTACTTCTTTTTCAAACAAACCTTTTTCTCCAATCTCATATAAAGGTTTATCTAATATAACATCTCCTTTAGTTTTAACAATTTTTTTCTCAATCTCTACATTTAAAAATTTTTTTATATAATCTTCAAATAAATCAACTTGTTTTAAACTTAACTTACTACCTCTTGTTGAAATAATTAATTTCAATTACATCCCCTTAATAACTTCTTTTATTTTTTCTGCAGTATAATTTATTATATCACCATTATGCTCGTAACTTGTAAATATTGTTTCGAATTGACTAGGTGGAATAAAAATCCCTTTATTTATAAGGTTTTCATGCAACTTCACATATAAATCTTTATTGGCCATTCTTGCATCATCAGCATTATTTACTTCCTTTTCAGTAAAGAACAATTGCATCATACTTCCTACTCTGTTTATTGTATATTTTATTCCATAATCTAGTAACAGCTCATTAAGAATCTTCGCAGAATTTGATACCTTATCTATAACGTTATTCTTTTCCATAAATTCTAAAGTAGAAAGACCTGCCGCCACTGTTATTGGGTGGGCATTAAATGTACCCGCATTAAATACTTTTCCTTCAGGAGTTATATAATCCATAATCTTTTTTGTAGAGACTACAGCACCTATTGGAAAACCTCCACCTATTATTTTGCCTAAGGTGATTATATCGGCATCTATATTAAAATATTCCTGAGCTCCTCCCATTGATAGTCTAAACCCAGTTATAACCTCGTCAAATATTAGCAGAGAGCCATAATCTTTTGTAATCTTTCTTAATCCTTGTAGAAAATCCTTATTTGGTTTTATAACACCCATGTTTCCTATTACTGGCTCAACTATTACGGCAGCAATTTCATCTCCATAATTTCTAAATATGCTCTCCAACGAATTAAGATCGTTATATTTAGCAACTAAAGTTAACTTAGCTATCTCATTTGGGACTCCCAATGTGTTTGGAACACCAAATTCAGTAGCAGCGCTTCCAGCTTGCACAAGAACAGAATCATGAGATCCATGATAGCATCCATCAAATTTTACTATATATTTTCTGTTTGTATAACCTCTGGCTAATCTAATTGCAGTCATTGTAGCTTCTGTCCCTGAATTAACAAACCTGATTTTACCTCCTGGCTTTACATAACTAATTATTTTTTTACCCAAACTTATTTCATTCTTATTTGGCGCACCAAATAACCAACCATTGTTTAGGCTTTCCTTAACTTTATTTAATACATAGTCGTTTGCATGACCTAATATTAAGGGCCCATATCCTAAGACATAATCTATTAGTTTATTCCCTTCTTCAGTATAAATATAAGCGCCTTTTCCATATTTAACAAAAAATGGATATGGCTTCACTGCAGCTCTAACAGGACTATTAACTCCCCCTGGAAAGATTTCCTTTGCATCTTCAAATAACTCCTTGCTTATTTCACCCATATTGTAACGCCTAATAAATGTATTTGTGATAGATGTATTAAGTATTAATTAATAAAAAGTTAAAAATCTATCCAATTTTGCTAATTATATCATAAACTTTTTTCACTAAGTCTTTTCTAGGTAAAAGCCCCAAATTAAGGTCATTAATTATTCTTGCTATTTCATCAGGATTCTCTGATAAAAGTAATGAAAAACGGCCAATCCATGAATCAATATTTACTAATTTTTTCATATAATTCGAAATTGATATGGGATCTTTTTCTCCTGTTTTTTCTATAATAGCTAAAACTAAGGCCATGGGTCTCTCCTTTTGTAACTCCCATGATGGTTCGTCTAACATAATTTTACCCACATACTAATCTTAACGTATTACTTTATTTTAGTTGTTGAACCTAAATAATACCTGATTCTTTTTATAGCTCAACAAATGGACTTATACAAAAATATCAAGAAAAAATATAGTAAACCTATGGATATATTCTTTCTCCACTTTCCTCAAGCGTCTTATAGCCAGGAAGTCTTTTTTCAAGCTCTTTTGAAAACTCTTTACTTTTTAATGTCTCTAGGAATTTATTGACAAACTTATTTTCTACTTTTTCTTTCCTTACAATAAAATCATAAATTTCTACGCCTATTGGTATAAAATCCAAATTAAATAATTCAGCCATAGCTCTTAATGAAATTCCTGCATCAGCCCTACCTTGAAGGATTGCTGTTGCTACTGCTGAGTGTGTTTTTACCTCATATGTATAACCTTTTATTAATTTTTCAGGTTCATTAACTCCCTTTTCTTTTAACAATTTATCAAGCAAAACTCTAGTACCAGATCCTTTATTTCTATTTATTATTACTATATCATCTCTTAAGAAATCGTTTACATCTTTGATATTTTTAGGGTTATTCTTTTTAATTAATATACCAACTTCTCTTGAATAACCTCTATATATGTATACCTTATCCTCTAATCCCATTAATTTTGGCATATGTATATTATAATTCATAGTTTTTTCATCTAGCAGATGCGAACCTGCTAAATCTGCATCTCCTCTTTTAATTGCATTCCAACCTCCTAATGAGCCTACATTTATTATTCTAGTATTTTGTATTTTTGATATGTTCAAAGCTACCTCTATTCCTGGACAATTGCTTCCTATTATCGTGAGGTCAGGAGGCCTTATAGATGATGAAAATAAATAAACATCTACCTCTTCATTTTCTTCAAAATATTCCCTATTTTCTTCTGCAACAATATATCCATCAGAAATGCTTATACCAGCAATAGATCCTGAACCGCTAAGTATTGGATATGCGCTTAAGTAATCTTTATTCCATACAAGCTGAACTGGAATTAATTCTGTAAATCCTCTTCCTGCATTAAGCCTAAATGGGATCCTTGCTTTAACCTTCGGCTTTTCAGATTCATTTTTCCCCATCATTTTTCTAACTATTGGCTCTACTATGTTATAGAGATTCATCATAGCAGATAATGGAAATCCAGGTAATCCAAAAAGAATTTTTTTGCCCAGCACTGCAATTGCCGTAGGTTTACCAGGTCTTGATTTTAGACCATGAACAATTATTTTAGCCCCAATATCATTAAAAACTTTATAAATCATATCCCCATATCCTGCAGAAGTACTTCCAGTTGTGATCAAAATATCTGCTTCATTTATTCCTTTGCTTATTTCATCTTTCATTTTATCATAATTATCAGGCAATATACCTCTAAACTCTACATCTGCTCCAAGTTCTTTTAGCATAGCAGTTATAACATAACCATTAGAATCATATATCTTTCCATGAGGCAAAACTTTTCCAGGTTCTTCTAATTCAACCCCAGTTGAATAAACAATAATTTTTGGTGGTTTGTATACTTTAACTTTATTTAATCCCAAACCGGCAAAAACAGCAAGTTCCCTAGCGGTAATTAGTGTATTTTTTCTTATTACAACATCTCCAGTAGCTATATCGCTCCCAGACATAGATATGTTTTCTCCAGGAGAATTCATTCTGTATATAATTATCTTATTATCTCTTCTGCTAACATATTCTTCCATAACTATAGAATCAGCACCTCTAGGAACCATAGCTCCAGTTGATATCTGTATAGCAGTATTAGGTTTTACTTCAATACTTGGATGACTACCTATTTCAACTTTACCTATGACTTCAAGTTCTTTCGGTTCTATTTCACTAGCACCAGCTATGTCTATTGATCTAACTGCATACCCGTCAACAGTTGATCTATCAAAAGGAGGGTAATCTATGGGTGCAACCACATCTTCAGCTAATACTTTATTTACTGATTCTAATATAGGAACTTCAATAATGCCTAATGGACTTATGCCATTAGTTTCTTTTTCTATTAATTTAAGTGCTTCTTCTACAGATACTAATCTATGAAATACTAGTGCCATCTTTAAGCACCATTTAAGTCTATCAACGTAAATTTAAAATATTTATCTTATATTGATAATTACTAAATTATTAGTTTTAGAAATAAAATAAAGATAATTCATAAAATTTACAAAAAATCAAAATTATTTTTGTCCTATTGCCAAAATAAACGATAAATACTTTAAGGGTAATCTAGATAATTGTATAAATGCGCGGGGGTGCCCGAGCCTGGCCAAAGGGGACGGGCCTACGACCCGTTGGCGTAGGCCTGCGTGGGTTCAAACCCCACC
>DAXV01000036.1:13926-14233 GCA_002506595.1 Acidilobaceae archaeon UBA158 | reverse complement strand
TCTGGATATGCTGGCTCTATCTTACCTTATGTTAATTCAGAAGAAAGTAATGTACCTTTAACTATAGGCTCTGCATTAGATATAGGTTCTGCATTATCGTCAACTCCTGGACTTATTCTATTAGCATCTAGAATAGGAGCACCAGCAAGTACTGTTGCATTTATTATTTCAAGTGTTTTAAGTCCTGTTACATCGACAGTTACAGAAATAGGCGTTTTTAACAGTCTTCCTGTAAGCAATTCATTATATTTCTCTAACTTAACGCCTCTATACACAATGAATGGTGTGCAATATACTTTACCTAGAG
>DAXV01000036.1:4251-13824 GCA_002506595.1 Acidilobaceae archaeon UBA158 | reverse complement strand
AAATAAAAATAATTTATAAAAATTGTTTATTCCAAAGAGGTTAATTTATTTAATATGCTTGTTAGGTCTCTTACCGAAATTATTCCCTTAATTTTTCCATCATTATCAATTACCGGCAAATGCCTTATGTTTTTTTCATACATAAGAGATACTGCTTTGCTTAATCCTTCAGATTGTTTTATCAAAATTGGGTTTTTAGTCATAACATCTCCAATGCGCCTATCTAAGGGAATTCCTTCAGCAACAACTCTTGTTAGATCTCTTTCTGTAAAAATTCCTAGAACTTTATCATCTGGTGATGTAATAACAACACTACCAATCTTATTTTCATACATTATTTTAGCTGCATCAGTTATTGTGATATCAGGAAAAGCAGTAATAGCCTTTTTCATCACATCAGATACCTTCATACTTAAAACACTTGACATCCTTTCACCCACATATTTTTAGTAAAATTTCTAATATAAATGGGTTTCTCGTGGGGAAATACATTAAAATATCTACTTTGTATTTAAAAGATTAAATATTTTTAAAACATATGCTTAATAAAGCATAATCTTTTAATACTCTCTTGAAAAAAGGTAAGCAACGCTTTTATAGGCTGTACTAACACACTTAAAACTGCAAGCTAGAGGTTGATAAAAATGCCCCAAGAAGGAAAAGCATATGTACATGCAGCACTTGCATTATATTATGCAGGTGCTCAACTAAATGAGGATAATCTTAAAAAGGTAGTTGAGTCCCTCGGTCTCCAAGCAGATGATGCAAAAGTAAAAATGTTAGTTGCTAGTCTGTCAGAATTAAAATTAGACGAAGTATTAAAGAATGCTGCAGTCGCAGTTTCAGCACCAGTTTCTGCGCCAGTTTCTGCACCTGCTGAAGCTGAAAAGAAGGAAGAAAAGAAAGAGGAGAAGAAGGAAGAAGAAAATAAAGAAGTAGATGTGAGTGAAGGACTTAGCGGATTATTCGGAATGTAAATCCATAATATTTTAAAAAAACTTTATTATTTCTCAACACATTTTCATTCAAGGTGTTAATAAGTGGTAAGGCTAAACCCAGAAGATTATAGACTAGAATTTTTCAAAGAAAATGGATTTCAAAGAAAAAAATGCAAAATTGGTAAAGAAGATTTTTGGACTTTAAACCAAGATTTTGATACTTGCCAAGATGCACCAGATACAGAATATTGGTTTGATAAGATAAGCTCAATAGATGGTTTAAGTGTTAGAGAGGCAAGAGAAAAGTTTATAAAATTCTTTGAAAAAAATGGCCACACACCAATAAAGCCAAGGCCTGTTGTTGCAAGGTGGAGAGAAGATTTATATTTAACCATTGCAAGTATAGTTGATTTTCAGCCCCATGTTACGAGCGGTTTAGTTCCTCCTCCAGCAAATCCTTTAGTTATAAGCCAACCGAGCATTAGATTAGAAGATATAGATAATGTTGGATTAACAATTGGAAGGCATTTAACAACATTTGAAATGGCTGCACACCATGCATTTAATTACCCTGATAAAAAGGTCTATTGGAAAGAAGAAACTGTTAGGTACGCATATGAATTCTTTACAAAGGAATTAAAGATTCCAGGAGATTTATTGGTATTTAAAGAATCTTGGTGGGAAGGAGGGGGTAATGCAGGTCCATGCTTTGAAGTAACTGTTGGAGGATTAGAATTAGCAACTTTAGTGTTTATGATGTATAAAATAGATAATGGTAATTATGTAGAATTACCATTAAAAATCGTTGATACAGGTTATGGAGTTGAAAGGATGGCATGGTTTACGCAAAAAACTCCAACAGCGTTTAAAGCAATTTTTGGTGATACTTTAGATGAATATAGAAAAATTTTAGGTGTTAAACAACCACCTGAAAAAATACTTTGGGAGGCATTTAGAGCTGCTGGCAGACTAGAGCCTGAAAATCCTGAAAGCGTTAAAGAATTTTATGAAAGGATATCAAAAAATACTGGATTTACATTTGATGAAGTAAAGAATTATATGGAATTAGATGCCCGTTTATACAGCCTTTTAGATCATTCTAGAACAATTTCTCTTATGCTAGGTGATGGAATTGTACCAAGCAATACCGGAGAAGGCTATTTAGCTAGGCTTGTTATAAGAAGGGCCTTAAAGCAGTTAATGTTTATAAAAGAAAATGTAAGCCTTGCAGACCTCGTTGATATGCAAATAAAGCTATGGGGAAGAGATTTTCCACAATTAATTGATAACAGATCTTATATAATAGATGCCATAATAGATGAAGAGAAGAAGTTTAAAGAAACGTTAAATAGAGGGATTAAATTAACATCTAAAAGCCTAAAATCAGGTTCAATCAGTTTAGATGATTTAATTAAGTTTTATGATAGTTATGGAATTCCCCCAGAAATAATTGCCAGTGAAGCAAAAAAGAATAACATAAACGTTGAGATTCCTATTAATTTCTATTCAATAATAGCATCAAGACATAAAGCCCCATCAACTGTTAGAAAAATAGAAGAAAAGAGCGGACTACCAGATGAAATTGTTTCATGGACAAGGACTTTTAAGCAAACAAATCTTTTATTCCACCAAAATCCTTATGCAAAAAGCTTTACAGCAAAGCTATTAGGAGTAAAAGGGAAATATTTCATATTGGATTCAACATTATTTTATCCAACTGGTGGAGGACAAATAAATGATATGGGAAGAGTTTCTATATGTAATAAGGAATACAAAGTAATAGATGTAGAAAAAGTTGATAATGTTGTTGTCCACAAAGCAGATAAAGAAATTGAAGATATTTGCGAAGATGTTTATGGAGAAATTGATTGGATTAGAAGATATAGACTTATGAGACATCATACAGGCACCCATTTACTTATGGGGGCTTTAAGAAGGGTTTTAGGAGATCATGTATGGCAAGCAGGAGCTGAAAAAACACCTGAAAAAGGTAGATTGGATGTAACTCATTATAAGTTGCCAAGTAAAGAAGAGATAAATGAAATAGAAAGGTTAGCAAATAAAGTAATCGATGAAAGAAGACCTATAAATCATTTATATATGAACAGAACTGATGCGGAAAACAAATATGGATTTAGATTATATCAAGGAGGTGTACCTATGACCCCTACAATTAGAGTTATAGATATAGAAAATTGGGATACACAAGCATGTTTTGGTACACATTTAACAAATACTGGTGAAATTGGAGGATTAAAGATAACAAAGGTTGAAAAGATTCAAGATGGTATAATAAGGTTTGAATTTGTTGCAGGGACTAGAGTGCCTGAAGAAATGGAAAAAGAAGAGGATAAAATAGAAGAAATAGGTAAAATTTTAGGGTCAAAACAAGGAGAAGAGCTACAAAGGGCAAAGGCTTTAAAGGAGGAAAATGAAGAACTAAATAATAAAATAAAATCTTATAGAAAGATGTGGGAAGAAGGGGTTGAAAATTCTATAAATAATGCCCCAATAATAAAAAACGTTAAAATAGCATTTATCAAACCATTGGAAAACGATATAAGCTATGCTAGGGAAATTTTAAAAAAGCTTACCAGCAAAAATGATAATCTTTTAATAGGCGTAATCTTAGAATATGATAATAAAACACAAATAGAAATCGCATCTGGCAAAAATGTAAAAATAGATTTAGGAGAGCTATCTAAAGCGATATCAAATAGATTTAATGGTTCTGGCGGCGGAAAAGGATCTTATGCTAGCTTAATTATTAACGGAAAAATAAGTGAAGAAAAATTATTAAGCACAATAAAAGAACTATTATGAATTTATTTTACTAAGTTCTTGGTTAAGTTTGTTATAAAATCTTTCCCACCAATTCTTCAGTTTCTCTTTATGATACATAGAATCCTCCCAGCCTGCTATCCCTGTTTCTGCAGCAAGTGATGCAATAATATCCATTACTTTCTTAGATTCCCAATATTCTGGCTCTGCCCCAGATTTTAATTGATAATCCGCTATCATCTTATACATCTTTAATCCATGAGAATAATGATCTACATCGATGTTTAGCAATTCTTTATACATATATGACATCATTTCTTCTGCCCATCCTCTATGGAATCTACAAAAGCCAGCGTTAGCAACTATATATTCAAGAATAGCCCTCTTCAAACTTAATGAAGCGTAATCTTCTGGTTCTTTAAATGATGGAGAATAGTCTGTCCAATACTTACCTAATACATACATTGGTGCCAAAACTCCAGGGCTCCAATAATAATTTGGAGTCATATATCCTTCTTTTCCAAATGCAGCATATACTAATAGATCTTCATATTTAATACCTGTTTTATTAACTCTATCTTTATAAATATTGTCAAGCTCTTTAGCAGCTAATCTAAGTCCTCTTTCAGATATTATTTTTAATATTTTATTGTTTTCATCAAATACTAATGATTCTATTAGTTTCCTTGCTAAGTTGGCATTCTTTATGCTTGTTTCTTTAGAAAGTCTTTCTGGGTCAAAAACAGGATAATCATCTAATCCTACATCATCTGGATTTAATAACCCTTTATCTATTAAATCAAAGATCCAAGATATTAAATGACCTGCCTCTATAGCATCTAAACCCAAATCATCTAGCAAATTCACTAAATTAGCAGATTCGTCCATAGTTATTATACCACTTATTGGGCCGACACCATGAGCAGGTTCATAGTCAATTTTTGTCCCTTTATAGATTTTCTTACATGAAACAGAGCAAGGCTCACCACAATTTTTAGATGCATCTGTTAATTTTCCTCCATCAAATACGTTTTCTTCAAATGGCTTCCAGTAATTCTCAATAACTTTATCATGTAAAATCAATCTAACTGCTCTACTATAATAGATGTTATTATAACCTAAATATGGGACAAGCTCTTTGTAGTGTACATAATTTACTCCAAATGTACCTCCTGTTTTCAAATTAGGGTCAAAACGATATTTAATAGTTTTATCCAAAAGCGTTGGCATATATTGTTTTTTATAAACATTTTGAGATATTTCATTCATTATTTTTATATTACCTAGATTTGGATTGTTTCTTCTTAATGTACCTCCAACAACTATTCCTACAACATTATGTCCTCTAGCTAATGCAGTCCCTCCCCCACCTCTTGATGCAGAATCTGAAACAGAAGTTATCTTTGCAGTATGTTCATCTAATACATAGCTAAAAATACCTGCAAATCTCGTCTTAAAAGCACCAGGGCCTACAACGATAACCCTTGCTTTATTCTTTATTATATTTTCTTTGTCTTTCGAAATTATATATTGGGTAAGAGCTCTTGTACCTTTATAACCTTCATAATTATTATATATATTGTTAAGTTCTTCTTCTTTAATATGTTCTATTTTTACATAATTACCTTTATCGCTTGAATAAATTGTTATAATGCTAGGATCATTTGATTTACCTTCTATAACAACTCCATCTAAACCTGTTCTGAAAAATGCAAATCCTGCTCCTCCTAACTCGCTTACATGAATGCCCATAGTTTCGGGACTTTTGAAAACAAATACTATTCTATGACTTCCAATAACTATACCCCCTGCAAAAGGGCCTATACCAAAAACCATTGGATTGCTTGGATCTAAAGGATCGATAGAATAGCTTTTATTTTTAATGTGAATTTTTACTCCATAATCTATTATACCTAAAACATCTTCTTCATCTTCTTCATCATAATCATAAGAGTCTTTGGACACATCAATGTGTAATGACCTGAACTTCATTATTATATCACTTCGCCACTTCAATATCAATGTATATGTAAATAAATAGAGTTAAATATATAAATGCTGTATATTAAATAAGTGAAATATGGGGAGAGGAGGTTGGTATCCTTGAAAGATATATTATCAAAAGAAAAGGCTATTACGGTTAATTATAATGCATCATTAAGTGATGTTGCAAAAATTATGAAAGAAAAAGGGGTAGACAGCGTATTAGTTATGAAAGAAGATAAAATCATTGGAATATTTACTGAAAAGGATTTAGTTAAAGCCATTGCTGATAATGCCTCTCTTAATACGCCTGTAAGCAATTATATGAGTTCTAAATTAATAACTGCTAAAATCGATGAGCCTATTGTCGCCATTGCTTATAAGATGGTGGAAAGCAATATAAGGCACATACCCATAACAAATGACCAAGGTACTCTATTAGGAGTTGCAAACATAAAAGATGTATTAAGTCTAGTATTAGCCTCTGGTGCTTGGCCTTAATTTTTTAAATCATAATGTTTATTTTTAAATTTAATCCTTAAAAGCTAGATCCTACAGGTATAGGAGAGGAGATAGAAGGTAGATAAATATGCCTCAAGAAAAAGTGTTAACAATACAAGTTGAAGGTGGAGCAGCAAAACCTGGTCCGCCATTAGGACCTACTCTCTCATCTTTAGGATTAAATGTAAAACAAGTGGTTGAAGAGATAAACGAAAAAACAAAAGATTTTAAGGGAATGACAATACCTGTTAAAATAACTATTAATATGTCAACAAAAGAATATAAGATAGAAGTAGGAATTCCAACCATTACAACTTTACTTTTAAGAGAAGCTGGTGCATCAGAACCCAGCGGTGACCCAGAACATAAAAAAGTAGGAGATCTAAAATTAGAAAAGGTCGTAGAAATAGCTGTTAGATCGAGACCAAAATTATTATCTAAAAATTTAAAAGCTGCTGTAAAGTCAATTTTAGGATCCGCAAAAAGTATAGGTTTAACAGTTGAAGGCAAGGATCCGAAAGCTGTAATTAAGGAGATTGAAGAAGGAAACTATAAAGATCTGTTGGAAAAATATGAAAGTGAATATTTAAATAGATGAAGTTTATGGCAGAAAACATTGTTAAAGAATATTTTAATAAATCACTTAATTTTATAATTATTGATTTAATTGTTGACATATTCTTATTAGTTTTTTCATTATATTTTGTTTATTCATATTTAATAAAAATTATAGTGTATGGATTAATAATATTTTCTACAATTTTTTTAATTATTATTTTATATTATAATTATATTAATTTTAAAAATAAAGTATCTATACTAAAAGAATATTGCAATGGGGAAATTTTTTACAATAAAAGGAGAAACTTATTAATATGCAATTATTCAAATAATTTAAGAATATGTTTATCTTTAGATTATGATAGAGTTTATATAAATAAAATAGATAGTTATATTAAAGATGTTGAAGATACAAGGGATTTTTATTGCGTCAGATTTGAAGAAGGCAAAATAGAAAGAAATGAAGAATATATGAAAACGTTTCAAGGCATATTTAGGCTAATTGATAAAGATAAAATAGCTCTTTTTCAAGGCAAAACAATAATTATAGATAAAATAAATAAAGATCATATAAAATTTGGTTTAGAAAAATTAATTAATAGTTAAAAATTTATTATAAAATTTTATTAATTACGTTTCATAAATACTTAAATAGTGTACTTATCGTTTAACTATTTAAATACTTATATTTTTTACTCCGAGGTAAACCTATTTAAAACCTTACAAAGTTAATATCTAATATGGCAAGTAATTTATTGAAGGTGTTAGATTTGGCATACGAAAAAAATGTAATAGTATTGGATGTTAAACCTACTAATGATATAACAATTAGTTCTAAGATATCATCTTATGAAATAAATTTATTAAATATGCTAACTGAAAAATGTGGGATATCGAGAAGCTCTTTTATTAGATTTTCAATACAACTTGCTCTCTCTATAATCTTTTCCGAAAATGAGTTAGGAGAAGAGTGGAAACCAATTTTAGATCAGTATAAATCGGAATTTGAAAAGATAATCAAAAAATGTAGTAATGGAAATTCATAATTTAAATTTGTACCCCGCATTACCGTTTGCCTTCCATCTTCATCCCTCTATACGAGGTCTCTGGCAACGTGAGACAGCGGGGCAATTATAAATTAGTTATTTCTAAGGTAAATAGCTTTAATAAAATAACTAAAGGATAACTATATTTAAATTATCTTAAGGTTATTTGAATTTTAGCTAAAATATCATTTACTCCAATTTATATACTTTGACCAATTTCTTATGTATAAATTCATAACCATGGTTAGTCTATTAGCTGCATCTGGTTCAATACATGCAGTTTCTATTTCCCTTCCATCAAATGCTATTGCACGAATTTTCTTAAAGCCCTTTGGTTTTTCGCAATCTATTACAGTAAAACTTTTTATTAGGCCATCCATTGCAAGACCTTCTATTTCTATTACATTTAGTGAATCTTCTTGTTTGCTCATACTCTCCCCATGTTTATGTATTTATGTTAGGATTAAAAAGTAGAGTATTTAAATTAAAATAAAATTTTTAATCGAGTTATTTTGAGTTTAGCTTAAAAGCTTCTAAACACATAATTAATAATGGTGAGAAAATATGAGCAATAACCCAAAGAAAAGAAAATCCATATTTGATGTTTTTGACGATATTATGAAAGAAATGGAAGAAGAAATGAGAGAATTTGAAGAAAACTTTGAGGATTTGATGAAACAACAAAACATTAAAGGAGAAAATCCATATTATTATGGAGTACGAATTTTTGTCGGCCCTGATGGCATACCAAAGGTTGAAGAATTTGGCAATATAAAGAAAGGGAAATATGGAAGACCTGTGATTAGCGATGAAATAGAGCCTATGGTGGATGTAATAGATCATAATGATGAGATATGGATTGTTGCAGATTTACCTGGAGTTGCAAAAGAAAACATAAAGGTTAACGCAACTGAAGACAAAATATACATAAAAGCAAACAGTGATATAAGAAAATATTCTAAAGAAATTGACTTACCATCTAAGATAGATCCTGATAGCGTTAAGGCATCTTATAAAAACGGTGTATTAGAGATAAAGGTTAAGAAGAAAAATGAAGAACCAAAAGGAAAAGAAATAAAAATAGAGTAATTGGGGAAAAATTTTGTATATTGAAATTGCCGAAGATATAATAAACTCCTTGAATTCAGATCTTAATGGTTATATTATAGATAAGAGATTAGTAAATGTAATAGATTTAAACAAACTAATTAACATGTCAGGTATTGAAAAACTAGTAAAAAGAGTTGACATGGATAAAATAATAGTTCTTTATATAAATGAAGATTTGATATTAAATAAATGCCTATATGATGGCTGTTCAAAAATTCAAGACATAATACAAAAAAAGGCATGTGTTAAAGATTGCTCTAGAGAGCAATTAAAAATATTTAAAGAAGAAATTATAAGAAATCTGAGAGAAACAGCTAAGAACTTGGATAATAAATAATAACAAATAAAACATACATTGTTAACCGGGGAGTTAACAATAATAAAGCTTTTTTATTTATAATAATATTTTTTATTTGGCCGATGAGGAATGGTATTACCACTGATATTGATGAGAAGGCTGATCCGAGGCTGGCTTCTTTCTACACTAAAAAGTTTTAGGCTGAAAGCTCTTCATCTGTTTGGAATTGCATCTTTCAATAGAAAACAGTAGAATAATGAGATACGAATAGCTTAATTAAATTCTCCTTAAGTTTAATACTTATGATATTTATATCATTTCATAACTACTTTAATATCTTTAATAAATAAAGAAT
>DAXV01000036.1:0-4235 GCA_002506595.1 Acidilobaceae archaeon UBA158 | reverse complement strand
TTTAAATATATAATTTTAATATTTTTATAATTTTATGTAAATACTTAGATTTTTCTTTTTAAACTTTATCCAATAAATTAAAGATGGGGACTGATTTGACAAAAAATTACAAATTTGATGTAGTAATAGTAGGTTTAGGACCTGCTGGATCAACTCTAGCATATTTTTTAAGAAACAGTGGACTAAATATTGCAGGTATTGATATGGTTGATGAAGACGGTTTATGGGGAAAGCCTTGTGGAGATGCTATAGGTAAGCATCACTTTGAAGAAACAGGACTTCCATTCCCTGAAGGAAAAGAATTAAGTCAAAAAGTTGATGGTATTGATTTAATTAGCCCAAAAAAAGATATAGTTTTAAGAGTTCAAGGAGAAGGTTTTGTAATAAATAGAAACCAATATGGGAGAAAATTGGTAAAAGAAGCTGAGAAATCAGGCATTTCAATATTTTTAAAAACAAGGGTAACTTCACCAAAAATAGAAGATAATAAGTTAATAGGAGTTTCAGCCGTTATGCCTAATGGAGAAAATGCTATATTTGAAGGAAATATAATTGTTGACGCAACAGGTAATGGAGGATTATTGAGAAAACTATTACCTAAGGAATGGCCTGCTAATGAACCTTTAAATCCATTAGATACAAATATTGCATATAGAGAAATAAGAGACCTAAACTATGATATAGAAGAGCCAAGTTATTTAAGAATATATCTAGACCAAGAAATTTCTCCAGGAGGATATTGGTGGTATTTCCCTGAAGGCAAAAACAGGGCAAATATTGGTTTAGGAGTTCAAGGAGGAATGAATTATCCAACACCAAATACAATATTCAAAACAAGACTCGAGCAAATTGATATAGTTAAAAACTATTCAAATGTTATAAATGCTTCAGGCTCAAAGGTACCAACAAGAAGGCCTGCAAACACGTTAGTCTGGAACAATTTCATAGGAATAGGAGACAATGGATTTACAGTAAACCCTGTTCATGGAGGAGGTATGGGATATGCTTTTGTTTCTTCATATTATGCATCTCAAACAATAATGGAAGCTTTCCAAAACAAAGATTTTTCTGCTAAGAGTTTATGGGGAGCTAACTTAAAATATATAAAAGCTATAGGTAAGAGACAAGCAGCTTTAGATATATTTAGAATATTCTTACAAAGGCTATCAAACGATGATATAGAATATGGATTAAAACATGGTATAATGAAGGCGCAAGATGCTTATGAAACAAGCGTAACAGGGGAATTAAAAGCAAATATGGGAGTATTAGAAAAAGCAACGCTTGCATTAAAAATGCTTGGAAGGCCTTCACTTCTATCAAAGCTTGTTATAGTTGATGATTATATGAAAAAGGCTCAAAAAGCCTATGATATGTATCCTCAAAGCCCACTAGAGCTTAACGATTGGGTTTTATACATTACTTCATTATATAAAGAATATAAAGCAAAACTTGGAATTTAAATTATTTTTATTATAATATATATTATTAAAGAAACAAAAAATAGGATTCCAAAATTTGAAACAAGCTTTGCATTTTTTACATCGAGAAAGTCAAAATTATCTTTTAATGCATCTTTAATTATGTTTATTGCTTGAGGTAATGTTAAGATTTCTATTAATGTATATATCGGAAACGTTTTAAATACAATTAAAAATGCAAGAACAACATAAGATAAAATAATGAAGAAAATGTAAAGGTATTTAGACTTATTATATCCCAAAATTACTGGTAGAGTTTTAGCGGATGCCTTATCTCTATTTATATCTCTTATATTATTTGCCATAAGGACATCATCTATTAACAAGGCTATAGGCAAACCTATTAAGATACCTAAAATTGATATTTTTCCTGTATATATATAAAATCCTGCTAATGTTAATAGAAGCATTGATACAATAACAGAAAAATCTCCCAACGCATAATATTTAAGATGTAGCGGAGGAGCACTATACTCTAAACCCATTATAAAGCCTATGAAGCCTAATAAAATTGCCCATGGTCTATTTATTATCGCTATAAATATACCAATTATTAACCCTATTATACCTAAAATTAATGATATTTTTTTAACATCTTCAGGCTTCATATTGCTATTTAAAATCAAATGAAGTCTCTTAACATTATTTTCTTTATCTATATTTTTTATGTAATCATAATAATCATTGATTATGTTTGTCATCATATGAATTAGAAGCTCTCCTATTGCACCCATGATTATAAGCAAAATTAAATATAAACCAAACATCTTAGAATAATAAAAACCTGTTAAAACTCCAATTAAATATGTTACTATAAACATTGGCAAAGACCAAGGCCTTGAACCTAATAAGATCAATTTTATGCTCATTCTCTTCATATTAACCACTTTTTAGTGATCAATTTTAATATTATGAGGCCTCATTTATAAATTTTAGCAAACCTTTATTTTTTATGCATATAAAGAGATCTGGGTGGTAGTCTATTGTGTTGCGTATACAAAATACATATGGCAAAAGATTTGAGATATTTAATCCATGGAACGAGTCCATAGTAAATATGTATACCTGCGGCCCAACAGTTTACGACTATACTCATATAGGTCATGCGAGGACTTTCGTTGTATTTGATGCAATAAAAAGATATTTGTCATTAAAGGGATATAATGTTGTTTATGTTCAAAATATTACTGATATAGATGATAAGATAATAAATAGAGCAAAAGAAAAAAATATTTCTTGGGAAGAAATAGCAAATACTTATGCAAATGATTATCTTAATAATCTGAATAAACTTAACATAAAAATTGATATACATCCTAGGGTTACAGGCCATATATCAGAAATCATTAATTTCATTCAGGGTTTAATAGATAAAGGATATGCTTATGTCTCTCAAAGTGGAAGCGTTTACTTTAGCGTTGATAAGTATCCAAATTATGGAAGGTTAAGCAATAATTTCAATAAAGCGTATTGGAATCAAGGCGAAGGTATAGTTTCTGAAAAAAAGAATCCATATGATTTTGCATTGTGGAAATCATATAAAGAAGGAGAGCCTTATTGGGAAAGTCCATGGGGAAAGGGAAGGCCTGGATGGCATATAGAATGCAGTGTAATGAGCTCTAGGTATTTAGGAAATAAAATAGACATACATGGAGGAGGTTCTGATTTAATATTCCCACATCATGAAAATGAGATTGCTCAAAGCGAAGCATACTTTGGCTCATCACCATGGGTTAAATATTGGTTACATACAAGCATGCTAACAATTAAAGGGGAAAAGATGAGCAAAAGCCTTGGAAATATAATAACATTAAATGACGCAATAAACACATGGGGAAGTAATATATTAAGACTTTGGTTATTAAGTTCTCATTACAGAGCTGTAATAGAATACTCTGAACAAAGCCTAAATCAAGCGAAAAGACTTTATGAAAGGTTGAATGCAATTTCTCAAGAAATAGTAAAGAGGTTAAAAAAGGAAGAATATACGAGTTACATGAATAATAATGACTTGGAGACATTTAATGATTTAAAGAGCATAATATCAAATTGGTATGAATCTATGGATAATGATTTTAATATGAGCGAAGCAATAAGATACGTTTGGGATTTGACAGATTTATATTATAAGAAAATACAGAATTCAGAATCATATGCATTAATTTCCTATACATACAAAATCTTGTATGATATGAATAAGATTTATGGAGTATTAGATGATGTTTTAACCTTAGATCTTCATGTTGAGAAAAATTTAACCCCTGAACTTATTGATTTGATATTAGAAGTTAGAAAACAATTAAGAGAAAACAAAATGTATGATTTAGCTGATCAAATTAGGTCCAGATTATTATCAATGGGAGTTAAAATAATTGATAAAGGAAATAAATCAGATTATTTAATCTCTTAGCAATTTTAATTCTATAAATTAATATAATAATAAATTTTCATAATAATATATTATTTAGTCTTTTTACATTTAATTAGGTGAGATTAATTGAGTTCACTAAATTCGAATACTTCAGGCAATATTTCAAGCGCAAATGAGAATATAAGTGATGATGAGAAAATATGGGGATTTATTTCTTGGTTGATACCATTAATAGGGGGGATTATTTCCCTATTAGTAAAACCTAATTATAAATATGCAAAATATTGGGCTTATTTATCAATCTCTTTCTTTATAGTAATAATAATAGCAGATATAATAGGCTTTTTATTGGGCCTTATACCATTCATTGGTTTCTTTCTTAA
>DAXV01000060.1:40960-41333 GCA_002506595.1 Acidilobaceae archaeon UBA158 | reverse complement strand
CATAATATATAAATTATTAAATATTTCAGAATTATTATAATAAATATAGACATATACTATGCTAAAAGTTCATTAATGCATCTATATCATTATATTAATGGTTGTGCTGCTAGATGAATATGTAGATGAAGGAATACCTTTCTCCGAGATATACTCTAATATTTTTTCCATAGCAGTATATCCTGCTCCTGTCTTATTAATAGTATTAAATGTATTATTATGAACTTCGATTCTAAAAGTATCTTGTATATATGGATAACAGTACGTATTGCATGATCTTAGTATTGTTGTGATTATTAAGTGCTCTGTATATATTTATTTCAGTTATCATTTAATTTTCACTAATTTTATAAAAAATTAAGAAAAAGTAATA
>DAXV01000060.1:29291-40924 GCA_002506595.1 Acidilobaceae archaeon UBA158 | reverse complement strand
AAAAAATTCTTTGAGTTTAATTATTTAATAAATACAAATATAAACTTGATCAATAGTTTAAGGTATTATCATTGTGCATATTAACCAGCAATTTTAACTAAGATTCTTCCATTTCTCTCTCTTGAGAATAATGAACTTATTGCCGTTTTTATATTATCTAAATTAAATGTTCTCCATATAACTGGTTTTATTTCATTTCTGCTAGCCATATCTATTAGTCTAAGCATTTCTTTTCTTGTTCCTCCGGTAGCTCCTATAATTTTAATTTCTTTTAAGTAAACTTCACTTATTGTCATTTTTGCGGTAATTCCGGTTAAAGCGCCAAAAGTTACAAATCTTCCTCCTGTATCTAAGAGTTTGATGCTTCTTTCAACTGTTTTAGAACCAATAGAATCTACAACAACGTCTGCAAGTCTTCCATTGTTAACCCTTTGTAAGGCATTTATTGCTTGATTTAGACTAACAACTTCGTCTGCACCTATATTTTTAACCCATGGCTTAGATGATATTGCAATTACCTTGGCCCCCATCTTTTTTGCTAGTTGCACTGCGAATTGACCAGTGTTACCTGATGCACCAACGACTAAAACAGTTTCTCCAGGCTTAATGTTTGCTTCCATTAATGCATGAAATGCTGTTAATGCTGCTACAGGTATACTTACTGCACTTTCCCAGTTTAAATTATTTGGAATTTTCATGGCATTTTGATATTTTACAACTGCATACTCTGCAAAGCCTCCATTAGTTATTCCTCCAATCAATCCCCCATTTCTGCATAGGTGTTCTTTACCAGACAAACATAAATCACAAACTCCATCAAACACCCTTGGATAAACTATTACTCTATCATTCTTACTTAATCCTTTAACTTTTGATCCTACTTCTTCTACATAACCGCCAAATTCAGTTCCAGGTATATGAGGAACTGGATTAATAGATCTCAATCCACTTATTATAAAATAATCAACAGGATTAATGCCAGCATATGCAACCCTTATCTTTACTTCATCATCTGATATATGAACATCTGGGACTTCAATAACTGATAAATTATCAAGACCAAATGGCCTATTGATTACAGCAGCTTTCAACCATAACACCATTTATATTTTTGGTTTAATAGTAAATAAACCTTTTTTATATATTTACAATATAAAATTTTTAACATGTTTAAATAGTATCCCATATTTATACTAAATATTAAATATTTATATAAAATACCATATAGACAATAATTTTATTAGATACAAACGATAATAGGGAATTGGATAGCGTATCCAGAAGTGATAAAAATGAAAATAACAATATTAACAAGTACAACAGCACAAGAATTAGTTAAAGACGTAATTAACAATGACAACAAACATGGTTATAATATAGAGATTATACCTCTTCCAATTCCAGTAATTTCTATATTAGATACAGGTACAATTTCAAAAATTATACTGAAAAGAAAAGATATATTAGAAAAAATTAAGGACTCCAATTTAATAATAATACCTGGATTAGTAAGAGGAGATTCCAGTATTATAGAAAAAGTTGTCAATATTGAAACATATAAAGGACCTAAATCATTAGGGATCTTACCTTTTGCATTGGACTTCATATATAATGGAGGAAAACTGGATAAACAAAAAAGTGCAGAGGAAGTTATGGGATCTATAATACCAAAGATTAATTACAAACCTGCTTTTGAAATTCAAAATATTGAAATACCTATAAGAGGACCACCTACATTAATAATTGCTGAGATTCCTCCTAATACTAAAGTTGATGAAACTGAAAATCTGGCTAAAAGATATGTAAATGATGGAGCAAAATTACTTATAGTTGGGTCAAATATAGACCCTGATCCATCAATTATCGAAAATAAGATAAAAATTGCAAAAAAATACGCTCCAACTATAGTTGAAATATCAGACTTTTCTTTAATAAATAAATATAAGCAAGCAGGTATTATTGGAATAAGCACTTCTGCGCACTTAATTGAAAAGAACTTAGAAGATATTCCTAAAGATTTACTTATAATTATTGGAGATAGGAATATAAATAAACTTAAAAAAGTTGGAGGAGAATTATTAGCCAAAGGATATAAATTAATAGTAGATCCAGTATTAGGTGTACCAGGCATCGATCTTATCAAAAGTATCAACAGATATGTTAAAATAAGCAAATCATTAAATGCACCAATTCTTTTTTCAGCTGCAGATGTAACAGAAGAGTTAGAAGCAGATACTATAGGCATCCATTCGTTATTAGCATCTATTTCAATAGAGCTAAGAGCTTCATTATATTTAGTTGTTGAAGAAACATATAAATCTCAAAGAGGAGTTGCTGAAGCTAAGGAAGCACTTAGACTTGCGGAAACTGCTTATTCATTAAAATCAAGTCAAAGAGGTCTTTTTAGCAAATTACTTGTTGCAAAGCAAAGTGAAAAGCCAATTACTGTTGATGATAACTTAAATTATGAATATGTTAATTATATCCCACCAGATTATAACTTTAACGATTACATACAAATTTCTGTTGACTATGAAAAAAATGAAATAAAAGTCATTTATAAAAGAAATAATAAAATATTAGTCGCTTTAAGAGGTAAACATGCAATGAGCCTTGCAAGAGAATTGGTTAAAAGAGTTAACTTATCATTAGATCATGCAGCATATTTAGGTTATGAATTGTCTAAAGCTGAAATAGCCTTAAAATTGGGAAAAACCTACATTCAAGATGAACCTATAATAATACCACCATGGAACGGTGAAAATAGTGAATAAATCAATAGCGATATCACCAGGAAAAGTCATACTATTTGGAGAGCATTTCGTTGTAAGAGGAGCTAAAGCTATTGTTGCTGCTATAGATCTTTATGCCAAGGCTGAAATAGAAGAATCAGGCTGGCCATCAGAAATTATAAGCGAGGGTACTGAAATTAAAGGGAAGATAACTTCTGAACTAAAGGTTAAAGGATCAAAAGAACTTGAACCTTTTGCTAAAATATTAAATGTATTGAAAACCTGGGGTTTTCAAATTACTGGATTTAAGGCTAAAATATCTAGTGAAATTCCAATGTCAGCAGGACTAGGGTCGAGTGCAGCAAGTGCTGCTGCATTTAGCCTTTCTTATGCAAATTTATTAGGATATAAATTAAATGATAAGGAATTATTTACTCTTTCGCATGAGGCAGAAAAAATAACTCATGGAAATCCGAGCGGGGTTGATAGTGCTGCAGTTACATATGGGGGAATATTAATATTTAAGAAAGATGTTGGAATTATTTCAAGGTTAAAATCATTATTTTCAGACAAGTATACCTTAATAATCGCTGATACAGGTATAAAAAGGAGTACATCAGTTCCGGTTAGAGATGTTTTAATATTATCTGAAAAACTATGGCCAGCTGTTTCTTTAATTTATGATGCATCTGATAAAATAGTTGATTTGGCTAATGAAGCAATAGTTAACGAAGACTATGAAACTATTGGAACATTAATGAACATAAATCAAGGATTACTGAATTCCATAGGAGTATCTTCTCTTGAGTTGGAGGAAGTAATATATAGAAGCAGATTAGCTGGAGCAATAGGTGCTAAATTAACTGGTGCAGGTAAAGGAGGGTCAGTTATTATTTTAGCTCCTTCTAATAAAGCTGAAAATATTTTGGATAAAATAAAATGTTGCACTAAATGGGCTAGCAGAATAAAAATTAGCCAAGAAGGAGCAAGGATTATCCAGGGCTAATAAAATGAATTATTATGTAATATTAATTGCAATTATTATGGTTTTAATTATTTATTCATTAATACTAAGTTATAGGAATTTTAAAAACAAGAGAAACTTAAATAATAGTTAATTTAATATCTAATTATTAACCTCCCCCTGTTTGAGGTAAAACAACAATCATATCTCCGCCTTTCACTTTACTATTTAATTTTGCTCCTTTTCCATTTACAACAATAATGTAATCATCATCTCTTAGCTTTTTTAAGAAGGGAAGCAAATTTTCAATAGTTTCTTCCCCATTAACATTAATTTCTTCATATTGCTTGCCAGATAGATCTGTTATATATCCAAGGTATTTTATTTTTACTTTGTTTTCCATCATATTCACCAATTATTAATATGCAAAGAATATACAAAAACTTTAATTTATACTCTTAAATTAAATTTAAAATATCATTGTATTTACCGGATAAAATTTTTCTTGCCTCAGAATCTATTAACCATGACATCCAAGTTATTTTTACTGGCTCAACATTAATGCTCTTAAATATTTCTTCAATTTTTTTAATATAATTTATAATATTCTTATCTTGTTCTACGTTTATATTAGCGTATTTGAACAACTCATTTATTACCTTTATTACTATTTTATCAGGCATTAATGTATCAATTCCTCCCATAATTCTTAAATATTGGTATGTTATAATACCTACGCCTTTTACTTTACTAAGATCCTCTTTTTTAAATTTATCTAAATCATTTAAAAATGCCCATTTCCTTAATCTTTCCCTATCATTTTTTCCATCAATTTTTGATAGAATTCTTGAGATATTCTTTGCAACATTCCATGATCTTTCGTTTTTCCATATTACTTTAAGTTTCTCTATATCATAATTTACCAAATCGTTAAAATTTGTTATTTTATTTGTATCATAAAAATTCTCCTTAAATCTTAATACAGCAGGTATAACGGTATTAAAATAATTAAGTCCAATACTAGTAAAGGAAGCATCTAATACCATAAGGATTCCAATACCAGCCCATCTCATAGAATTTTTGCTTCTATTAACAAAATCATCTAGCATATATGCCTTTTTTATGTATTCTGACGTTATCTGCTTAAGTTTAATTAATGATTCTTCATTAATCATAAGTCCACTCTAATAATAAAATTTTAATACATAACTTTATATTTTTACTGAATTGAATTATTATAGGTGAATATAATGGAGTTCACTTCTTTAGGAAAAACTAATGAAAAAATTTCAAGAATTGGCTTAGGAGCATGGCAATTTAGCGATGCTTGGGGTGTTACAGAATATAGTACAGCAAAACAAGTTGTATCTTCAGCAATAGAATTGGGAATTAATTTAATAGACACTGCGATGGTATATGGAAGAGGCATGAGCGAATCTTTCTTAGGCAAGGCTTTAAGGGAATTAAATATTGAAAGAAGCAGCGTTTTTATAGTAACAAAAATACCAGGTGAATTTTTATCATATGATGATATATTTAAAGCTGTTGATAGATCGTTGGAAAGATTGCAAACAGACTACATAGATGCTTTACTCGCTCATTGGCCTCCAGTATGGCATAATCATCCAACGTGTGAATATATGAAAGCTTTTGAAAGGCTAGTTGAGTTAGGAAAAATAAGATATCTTGGATTAAGTAACTTCCCTCCAGAATTAGCTGAGGCTGCTAGATATTGTTTATCCAAGAACGATCTTCAAATTATGGAAATCAGATATAATTTAGTAGAAAGACAAGCAGAAAAAGAAATTATACCATATGTTGAATCTTCAGAAATGACAATGCTAGCATGGAGTCCTTTAGCTAAGGCTGCAATATTAGGAAAATATAGCATGGAGGAAATTAATAATTTCCACGATGTTAGAAGAAACGACGCAGTATTTTATCCAGAAAACTATAAGCAAATATTAAAATTAGCTGATGTAATTAAAGAAATAGCTAAAAAATACGATAAAACACCATCTCAAGTTGCACTTAATTGGTTAATGTATTATAGCAAAAACATAGTACCAATACCTGGGGCTAAAAGTAAGGAACAGGCAATGGAAAATGCAGGAAGTGTGGGATGGAAATTAAGTTATAGCGATTGGAGAAAAATAGATGAAGTTAGTAAGTCAATAAAATTTACATATGTTAATTTCTAATTTTATTTTTAATACTACCCTATAAACTTATTAAATTGTTTTATTATATTGATAAATGGTGAGAAATTGTCGCAAAGCGATCATCCTGCTATGACAGAATCTGCTCTAGAGTCCAGTTATGGAGGAGAATCAATGGCTCATATGAGGTATCTCATTTTTGCAGACATAGCAGAAAAAGAAGGTTTTAAAAATGTTGCAAGGTTGTTCAGAGCAATAGCTTTTGCTGAACAAGTTCATGCAAGAAATCATTTTCAAAGACTAAGTAAATTAAAAGATGGTAAAAAAGTTGTTGCAGATGCTCCTTTCGGGCCAGGAAATACGTCTAAAAACCTTGAATTGGCTATAATGGGAGAAGAATTTGAAATAAACGAAATGTATCCAACATATATTGAAATGGCTAAATTCCAAAAGGATAAGGAAGCTGAAATATCATTTAGATACGCATTGGAGGCAGAAAAAATTCATGCTCAATTATTTAAGGAAGCAAAGAAATATGTCGATCAAGGAAAAGATATGCCAATAGATGGCTTTATTTGGATTTGCCCAGTTTGTGGGCATACACTCATAGCTAAAGAACCTCCTCAAAGATGCCCTATTTGTGCAGCATTTGGAAAAGATTTTCTAAAATTTTAATCTTGGGTGGTTAAATGAATGACATTCAACTAAAATATTTGCATCAAGGATTAAATGCAAGTTTCGGCGAATTTGCTGGTTGGAATGTGCCAATGATTTATACTTCAACAATAGAAGAGCACATTACCGTAAGAAAAGCTGTGGGAATCTTTGATATAAGCCATATGGGTAGACTAAAATTAACAGGCAAAAATTCCTTAGATTTGCTAGAAAAGGTATTCACGAAAAAGATATCAAAAACAAAAGAAGGTTTCATGAGTGGCCCAACCTTAGCATTAAATGAATATGCTAGGGTAATTGATGATGAAATGTGGTACAAAATAAATGATAATGAATGGCTCGCAGTTCCTAACGCAGCATCTAGAGAAAGAATGATATCACATCTGAATATGATTGCTCAAGAAAATAAATTTGATGTTGAAATTAAAGATCTAACATTTGATTACGTTTTACTAGCATTACAGGGTCCAGAAAGTCAAAGTATAATGGATAACTTAGGTGTTTCATGGACTTCAAGTCTAAAGCCTTTGGAATTTAGATTAAATGAAAAAATAAAAGATGTAAATGTATTTTTAATTAGTAGAAGTGGATGGACAGGAGAAGATGGGTTTGAAATATGGGCTACTCCAAAAGAAGCGGAAAAATTATATAGTTATTTCTTGAATTCTGGAGTTAAACCAATAGGAATAGCCGCCAGAGATACATTAAGAATCGAGATGGGTTTCGTTTTGGGAGGAAATGAATATGGAGAAGATCCCTTAAAATATCCATGTGCCTTAAGCCTTAGATATGGAATGGGTGCTATTGACTGGGAAAAGAAAGGATTTATTGGAGAAGAAAGTCTTAGATCATGCCGTAAAGAAGGATTAAGATGGATAAGAATAGGAATAGAAATGAAGAAAAGTTCAGCAAGATTCGTACCAAGACATGGATATAAAATATTGGTAGATGATATAGAGGTAGGTTATGTTACTAGCGGAACATATAGCCCAATAATAGAAAGAGGAATTGGTATGGGATACATAGATACAAGGTATTTCATGATTGGAGAACCTATAACAATTAGCGATGGAAAAGGAAGATCTGGAGAGGCTAAGATATCTGAATTCCCATTAATAAAGAAAAAATAGTTTATGTTTTTTTGATATTAATTTCAATTATTTTTCTTACCAATTTGGGATCTAAGGCCTTTCCTTTCGCTTTCTTTAAAACTTGACCAACCAAATAATCTAAAGCCTCTTTTTTGCCAGATATTAAATCTTGAACTGCTTTCTTTTCTTCATTTAACACTGCAATAATTAAATTGCTTGGCTCAATTCTTTCAGGTAATAATGAACTAATATTTTCATTGTTTTCTAAAAGCTTCGGCAAAATATTGTACTTGATTTCATCATATGTATAAACTTTATTTGTTATCAAACTACTCAATTCCTTTAAGACTTCCTTCTTGGGCCAATTATTTTTATCATGAATATTTTTGCCTGATTTTTTCATCAAACCTTTATAATCTACTGCTAAAATTCTAGCTATAATTTTTGGATTAGCCCCAATTCTAACAGATTCCAAAAATAGCTCAGCGCTTGGCTTAACTGTTACTAAACTCCATGCTATTTTTTGTGAAACTCCATACATCAAAATTTTGTCCATAATTTTATCCGGTGTAAGGAATTCCTTTGACTTAGCTTCCATTAATAATGGTTTTGTTTCAATTGCTGGTATATCAGGATCTGGGAAATAAAGGTATTCTTCTTCTGTTTCCTTACTTCTAAGAGGCTTTGTTACTCCTCTAATTGAATCCCAATGCCTTGTTTCTCTTTTTATTTTACCTCCTTCTTCAACAATTTTCGTTTGTCTAAATATTTCATATTTTAATGCCTTTTCAAGATCTAATGTGCTTCCAATATTTTTAACTTCAACTCTTTCTCCTCCTTCAACGCTAACGTTAGCATCAACTCTAAATGATCCTTCAAGTCTTGGATTTATTGCACCAATATATTCCATAGTTAATAACAAATATTCAACAGCTTTTCTAGCATCTTTAGGAGTTTCAATTTCAGGCTCTGTAACTATTTCTAATAGGGGTACTCCACTTCTGTTGTAATCTAAATATGCGAACTCACTCAATAAAATATTTCCTTCACTATATTCTGTTTTGCCGGGATCTTCCTCTATATTCATTCTCCTTAACGTAACACTTTTCCATAATAATTTATCTGGATCGAAAAACCTCAATATACCTTTTAAGCATACTGGTATTCCCCCGGCTTTTTCATATTGTGTTATTTGATAGTTTTTAGGTAAATCTGGGTAAAAGTAATGTTTTCTTGTAAACACCATATAATCTGGTATTTCGCAATTAAAAGAATCTGCAACTGCTAAAGCAAGTTTTAAAGGATTCCTTCTCGGTACAGGTAAAGCTCCTGGTAGTCCTAAACAAATTGGACAAACGTTTGTATTTGGTTCATATTTCCTATAATCAGAGTCGCAATCACAGAATAACTTAGTTTTTGACTCAGTTAATTGGGTATGTATTTCTAATCCAATCTTATACTTCAATCTAATCACCAGCTATTATGCCATATAAACCTGTTTTGTCTTCAATAAATGAACCCAAAGCTAATAATTTCTTCTCTTCAAAAGGACCTGCCATAAATTGAATTCCTATAGGCAAATTATTGTAAAAGCCTGCTGGCATTGCTAAAGCTGGAACCCCTGCTAAGTTAGCAACAACTGTGTAGATATCCATTGCATACAGTTTTAATGGATCATTTATTCTTTCTCCAATTTTAGGAGGTAATACCGGCGATACAGATCCTGCTATTATACAATCTTTTGTAATTTTTAGAATTTCATCCCTTATTAATCTTCTCCCTTTGGTTGCTGCTATATAGTAATCATTTATAAAGCCTTCACTTAATGCAAAAATACCCATTAATATTCTTTTTTTAACCTCAAATCCGAAATTGTTCCTTCTGGTATTTTCGCTCATTTCCCTATAAGAATGGCCTTCATTATAATTAGGATATAATTTACCATCATATCTAGACAAATTGCTTGCAGCTTCAGCAAATGCTATTGTATAATAAGTCGAAAGAGCATAATTTAGTTTATCAAACTTTGCCCCATATTCAATAATTATTCCCTCCCCCTCAATCTTTTCTAGTAAATTATATATAGTTGACTTTATAGGATTTTCTGACCCCTCTATGAACTCGTCTGGAACACAAATTTTAAATTTCTTTTCATCAAATTCTTTATATTCATAATTTAAACTAGTGGCATCTCTAGGATCATATCCTTTAATAACATCTAATAGTAAAGAAACATCTTTAACACTTCTTGCCATGGGACTTATTTGTTCTAGGCTGTTCGCGTATGGTATTAAACCATACCTGCTTATTGTTCCATATGTTGGCTTTAACCCAACTGTTGCTGTATAAGAAGCCGGTAATCTAACTGAACCCCCCGTATCGCTTCCTAATGACAAATCTGCACTGCCATATGATAAACTTGCTGCACTACCTCCACTACTTCCTCCAGGAACTCTTGTTATATCCCATGGATTTTTTGTAACTCCATATGCGCTAAATTCTGTTGTTGATCCCATAGCAAATTCGTCTAAATTTGTTTTACCTATTATTATCCCTCCTTCATTTAAAATTTTCTCAACAACTGTTGCATTATAAGGGGGAACATAATTTTCAAGGATTTTAGATGCAGCAGTTGTAGGCAAAAAGTTTGTTGATATGTTATCTTTTATGCTAACAATTAAACCTGGAATTTTCATCTTTTTACCTGATGCTAAGTCATCCTTTATTTCTTTAATTCTATCTCTTATAAATTCTTCAGATTCTAATGATATATATGCATTAATTATAGGATCTTTCTTTTGAATAATTTCTAGTCTTTTCAAAGCATAATCTTCAAAATCAATGCTTCCATTCTTTAAACCTTCTAGAATAGAAAATGCTGTTTCTTTTTTCACTATTCACCCCTCCAAGGTATCTTAACTTTCTTTTGATAGATCCTATCATTAGAAATCAAATCATAAATATCTATTTTTTCTATGCCAATTTTTACTGGCGGGATTAATATATTATCCCAAACATTATATAATGGCTTTATATTTAACTTGCTTAACGTTGATACTTGATTTAAAAGTACTCTTATCTTGTTAATATCTTGACAAAGCCTTTCTATCTCTTCTTCGGAAAAATTTAATCTAGATAATTCAATTAATTTATTTATTAATTCCATATCATTGCAATTTACATTCAAATATGCCCACTTTTTGAATTCTATTAGAGTGAATTATTATATTTTTTGTTTCTCATCAAATTCTCTAATAATTGATAGGCCTACTTGGGCTTCTATTATATCTAAGGAATATGCCATAGCCCTTCTTAATCCATCAAGTATTGGATAAATCTCAAAGAACTGCTTTGATCCTTTAAGTGATTTTATTAATTCTACTTCTTTATTTATCAATTCATGTGTTTTAGAATAGCTTTTTATCAATTCTTCTTTATTTATTTCTTTCCCTATATTATTTACTATATTAATTACTTCTTTAAATACATTATTAATTAAATCATTCAATTGCTCTGGTATTTCTAATTCTTCTGTATTTTCTATTAGCCAATTTGACATAAAAACAACATGATCTGCTATCCTTTCTATACTTTTTACTGTTGAATAAACATTTATAGCTTCAAAATAATTTTTTATTCCTATGTCTTCTAATTTTATTTGGCCTTGTAAAGCTAAATTTATTTGTTTATTAATATATAAATATAATTTGTCCATAACATCATCTCTTCTTATTATTGAATAGAATATTTCTTTATCTTTACTTTTTATACCTTCTATAAAATCTTCAAGCATTGATTTAAAGGTTTTCTGTATATTATCCATAGCAAGCCTTTCAGGTATTGAACTTAAATCTACTACAACATGCAATGTTACACTATTTTCAGTTTCTTCTAATACATCTAATCCTACGACTTTATTTCTCACATTATTAATGATTTGATCCATTCTATTTAACATAAGAGGAGAAAATACAATTTTTATAGAATTATAGCCTGCTAGATAAGCCGATAT
>DAXV01000060.1:6832-29268 GCA_002506595.1 Acidilobaceae archaeon UBA158 | reverse complement strand
CTTATTGGCTTAATTTCTCTTTTTGGAGAATATATTTTTAGAGAATTATCCCTATCAATTTCCATCATAACTTCCAATCCTTTATCTATACCTAACTCCTTGGCCCATTCCTTTGGAATTGAAATTATATAAGTGGATCCACCGGTTATTTGAACTTTTCTTAACATTTTATTTTGTCTATTATTTTTTCTTATCAATTCGATCCCTCTGCATATTCTATATAGAATATGCATAAAATATATTTTTATATATAATTCAGATATTTAAAAAAGATAAGGGTTCTCCTAATAAGGATCTGGAAGAATGTACACCTAAGATCCTTACTTCATTTATATAACTAAGCCTTGGATAAATTCCTTTCACTAATATTATCAAAGGATAGCTTCCAACTTGCCTTATATAGCAATAACCGTTTTGACATTCTTCGACCCACAAATCCCTTAATATTGTTCCTTTTGGAGCTATCAGAGACAACATATATGGATCAAATTTTTCTCTAACATAATATTGAAAAGACTTTGCTAATCCTTCATTTTTATTCTTTATTCCATAATCCATTCTATATACTCTAGATCCTTCTATAGCCAATAATTTTCTGATATTTACTCTTCTTATCAATAGTTTTCTTTTTATAATTTCTTCTAAAAATTCTCTATTATATCTATATGTTTCTTTAGTTTCTCCAGGCAAGCCAAGTATAAAGTTGATACCAGGCAATAATTCAGGCATACCATTATATCCTTTTATTGAGCCTATTTTATTTACTATTTCTATAGCTTTTATGGCTTCATCAAAAGTAACCTTCAAATTATTTTCTTTAATTACTTTAGGATCTAAAGATTCTATGCCAAATGCAGCTACATCCCCAGGAGTATGATATTTAACGATATTTGCTAAGGCTTCTTTAGATTCTTTAGGATAACGTGATATTGTACCTGGGTTAACATTATCTATGTGCAGTACTTCTAAATCAGGGCAATTATTTCTTATACCATAAAATAATTTTTCCAATTCATTAGGATTCGGGATAGGCCATTCCTCTTCTCCAATTTTATTAGAGCCATAAACTAATATATCAGCCTGCCTTCCTAACCTGAAATTCCTTGCACCATTATTATATAATGCAATTATTTCGTTTACTATGCCTTCTTTTGATCTCTGTATTGGCCTACCTCTTAAAGGTTCAACACAAAAACTACAGCCTCCTGTTACCCATCTTGCACAACCCCTATATGTTTCTATTTCAACAATAAGATTTTTTCCATAATTTGGATGTTGCTTGATTATCTTTGATCCAATTACTGAAAACTTTTCTATACTATCATAATTTTCTCTTATCTTATAAGGATTTGCATAACTTTCACCATATTTAAACAATTCATAAAAATATATTTCTGGATCCCCTGTTATAAGAAGATCAAAACCGGCTTTTTTAAATACCAGAGGACTTATTGCTTCTTTTCCTCCTTCTTGTCCCATGCCCCATCTAGCTGCAGGACCAACTAATACTTTAAATGACTTATTCATGATTTTAGCATATAATAATAATTCTTCACCAGTTATCGGCTTGCCTCCTATGTATTTTCCTGGAACGACAACACCGGCGGAAAAGATTACTAAATCATAATTCAAATAATTTTTTAAATTACTATTCCTTAGCTGATCTATCGTTAAATATCTTATTTTTATATCTTTATCAACGCTCCAAATAGCTCCCGCTATATATCTAGGGTAAACATCTATATATGGCGGTACCCCTAAACCGCCGGGCTCATCATTATATCCATCTATTATTAATACATTTTTGAAACTCATTTTATTCTCACTTTATTAGTTAAAAAGGAGTATAATAAACCAAAAAATATAATCAATATTATAACAATAACTGAAATATATTCTGGTATAAAGATTATTTTTACAAATTTACTTAGGCTATTTAAAAGAGAACTAATTCCTATATATCCTAATCCAAAAGCAAGAAATCCTTCTATGTGTTTAATTGACGATAGAGATTTATTTACATTCATATATAAAGATCTTATAATTAATGTGCCAAAAATTGTTGATGAGAAAGCAATTAATTCATTTTTTGTTATGAGTATTATAGCAGGTATTGAATCAAATGCAAAAATTATATCTGAGACCTCAATCACAAGTATAACAACAAAATATTTAGTTGGGAAAATTTTTCCATTTTTCTTAATAAAAAAAGAAAATTCATTATTATTAAAATCTGTTTTTAAATATTTTTTGAAAAAATTAATAATGCTAGATTCTTCACTTTCTTTTTCATCTTTTTTCTTAGTTTCTTCTTTAGCTAATTCAAAGGCACTAAATAAAACAAGCAAGGATAAAACTATTGTGCCATATTCAAATACTTTCATAAGTTCAATTCCTACATAGACAAACAAAAATCTTAGAATAATTGCTGAATAACTTCCAATGGCGACTAATTTTTCTTGATATTCAAATGATATAGAAAATTGAGTAAATATCAATAAAAATACTAATATATTATCAAGACTTAGCGATATTTCTAGTAAATAAGAAGTAAGAAATAAATATGAATCATAAAAATTTGTTGTGATAAATAATATAGCAAAATAGAAAAAAGATAAGAAAATCCAAATTAGTATTAAATATTTGAAATTTTTCTTAAACAAAAATTCTATACTTATACCAAATAAAATTAAAGTTATCAAAAAAATCCATAATATCATTAAGATCACATTATGGTGTTATTCTTTCAGTATCTCTTGGTAAAAATCTTGCCTCTCTTACATTATCTAAATTCAAAAACTGCTTTACAATCCTTTCTAATCCCAAACCAACGCCTCCATGAGGAGGTGTACCATCTTTAAAGAAATCTAAGTAAAACTTGAATTTCTTTTCATCCAATCCTTTATCTTTCAAGTTTTTAATTAACATATCATACCTGTGCTCTCTTTGACTTCCAGTTGCTACTTCTAGGCCCCTAAATAACAAGTCAAAACCATAAGTCCACTGATCATCATTTTCTATTCTCATAGTATAAAATGGTCTTACTTTCCATGGATATTCAGTAACAAATACAAAATCACTGTTATACTCTTTTTTAGCATATTCACCCAAAATCCTTTCGGATTCTGTGTCCAAATCACTTCCATAAGGTAAATGCTTATCATATTTTTCTAAAATTTTATAAGCTTCTCTAATTGTTATCCTCGGTATTTTTTCTGGTATTGATACATCTAAGTTAAAAAATTCTCTAACCTGTTTTATGTATTTATCTTCCTTAGCTTTTTCTGCCATTCTTCTAAAGAAACCCTCTACCATATCCATTACATCGTTAACGCTATTAATATAGCCCATTTCAAAATCCAAACCATGGAATTCAGCTAAATGCCTAACAGTATGAGATGCTTCAGCTCTAAAAACTGGACCTATTTCAAACACCCTTTCTAACCCTGAGATAACTGCCAATTGTTTATAAAATTGTGGGCTTTGAGCTAAGTAAGCTTCTTTACCAAAATATATAACAGGAAATACTTCAGCTCCCCCTTCAGTTCCTGTTGAAACTATTTTTGGTGTAAATATTTCCACGAATCCGTTATCTGTTAAATAGTCTCTAAAATTCTTTGCGACCCATGATTCAAAAACAAATATTGATGATATTTTTCTGTTTCTTACATCTAACCATCTATAATCAAGTCTAACATTAATTTGAGCTTCAGTACTAGTATCTGGGTCAAGAGGTATTGGCTCATAAGGCTTGTTCAATATATCTAATTTCTTTACTTGAACTTCATATTTTAAAGATGATTTACCCTCTGTTAGAATTCCTTCTATACATATAACAGATTCCTTAACAAGGTCTTTAGCCTTTATTAATTCTTCTTCAGGAGTTATCCCTTTTTTAAATACTAATTGCATTATTCCTGTTCTATCTCTTAATAATACGAACTTTACCCCTCCTAAATCTCTAATGTTGCTTACCCATCCGCAAATTTTAATTTCCTTATTTAAATAATTCTGATATTTGTCATATATGTCTTGTATAAAGTTATTCTTTAACATCATATTCCCCATACTTTTATCATTTATCTTAATTTTTAACTTTTTATGGAAAGACTAAAAACTAATTAAATTTCACTTTAAAATTAACATTAGGTAAGAAATTGAACTGGAAGCTCTGTGTTTCAGATAATATAAGCGTAGCAATGAAAATTAAAAGTATGGGCTATAATATCCATGGACATGATATAAAAATAACCCTATGTATTTGTGAAAGAGCAATTAGTAATAAACCCATAATTGATATAGAAGAACTACAAGATAAATTAACATCATTTCTAAAATCTATTAATAGAAAACCTTTATGGGAAGTTACTGGAAATGAGGGAACATTTGAAGATCTATTATTTTACATTAAAAACAACATTGATATCAAAAACATTTGCCAAATAAAGGCTGAAATACCTAACAAAGAAATTTATTTGGAAATTCAACAATAGAACGGGGTTTAAAATGCCAAAAGAATATAGACCTCCAAGGGGTTTTAGGGATTTTCCTCCAGAAGTAATGATACTTAGAAAAGAACTTATATCAAAAATAGAAAACGTCTTTAAAAGATATGGTTTTGATCCTTTAGATACTCCGGCTATAGAATATTGGGAAACACTAGCTGGAAAATATGGAGAAGAGGCAGAAAACAGATTAATATGGAAATTTAAAGATCCTTGGAGCGATAAGGAATATGCATTAAGATATGATTTAACAGTCCCCCTCGCCAGATTCATTTCTTCTCATGCTGAGCTGCAAATGCCATTTAAAAGATATCAAATAAGCCCTGTATGGAGGCATGAAGAACCTCAAAAAGGTAGATATAGAGAATTTTACCAATGCGATGCAGATATAGTTGGATCTCCTTATCCTGAGGCAGATGCTGAAATGATAAATTTAATTATAGATGCAATAAAGTCTCTAGGATTTCAATCAAGTTTTAGTTTAAGATTAAATGATAGAAGGCTTTTATCTGGAATATTTGAACAAGAGCTTAATATAAAGTCTCCAATAGCTGTGTATAGAATAATTGATAAGCTAGATAAAATAGGTTTAGATAATGTAAGAAAGGAATTATTAGAGCAATTAAATAATGAAGAAATTGTAAACAAAATAATTGATGTAATAAGTTTAAGCGGTAAGCCAGAAGAAATACTTGAAATTTTATATGCTAAATATGGAAAGAATCAGTTGGTTAATAATGCATACAATCATTTAAAAGAAATGCTTGATTTAATAAACTATAAAAACGATATTGTAATAGACTTAAGTCTTGTAAGAGGACTGGATTATTATACAGGACCTATTTATGAAGTGGTATTAAAAGAACCAAGAATTGGAAGTGTATCTGGAGGAGGAAGATATGATAACTTAGCTGGAATTTTTTCTGGTAAACAAATACCTGCAACTGGGGGAAGTATTGGTATAGAAAGAATAATTGATGCAGGATTGGAATTAGGATTGTTTAATTTAAGTAGAAAAACTTTTACAGAAATACAAGTTATATTTATGAGTCAAGAATTATTTAAACATGCTTGGTATGTAGCAAACATTTTGAGAAATGAAGGATTTAATGTTAGAATAGATCTAAATAGAAGTAAAGAAGAATTACAGAGAAGAAAAGCGAACAAGCTAGATATACCTTTGCTAATATTTATAGGCAAAAAGGAAGTTGAAACAAACACAGTAACAATTTATAATACCAAGAGAAATGAAAGAATCAATCTAAATCTTAATGAACTTAAAGATAAAATCAACCAATACATATAAAATTATTAACATATATTGATAAAGTTTTATTAACTTGGAGAACAACTGTTTTTATTGGTGAGATTGTGAAGCCTGCTTTAATAATAATTGACATGCTAAACGACTTCATTTCTGGTGCATTAAAAACTGATGAAGCAATATCAACAGTAAAGCCAACTAAAAAGGCAATAGATATATTTAGATCAAAGAAATATCCAATATTTTATGTTAATGATTCCCATTACTATAATGACTTTGAAATCCCATTATGGGGACCTCATGCAATGAAAGGAACTGAAGGAGCTAACGTATACGAAGAAATAAAACCTGAAAAAGAAGATTTTGTTCTAGAAAAACATGCATATAGTGCGTTTTTCCAGACTCCTTTGGATTATTTATTAAGAACTAATGGAATTGATACAGTTTTCTTGGCTGGACTAGATGCTGATATATGTGTTAGACACACTGCTGCAGATGCTTTCTTTAGGGGATATAAAATTTATGTAATAAAAGATGCTGTAGCAGCAAGAATCGATAAAAACTGGGAAATTTACTATAAAAAAGTCTATAATGCAGAAATCGTGTATTCAGAAGAATTAAATAAAATAATTTAAGTAAGGATATAAAATCTTATTTTACTATTTCATATTTAGGGTTAAAAATTGAATATAAGAGATTCAGGATCAATAGATGTCAAATTGTTTTATTTATATACAAATTCTATAATTGATTATAGCGAAATCGACAAAAAAGAATGCGAATCATGCTTATGCTATAATTTATCTATAGATAATAACAAGGGAGATCCATGGCTATTTATAGATATAGATGGAGAAGGCACCCTAGAAATTGATAACGAGAGATATGCAATTTATGGAAGTAAAGAAGTCACTGATGGAAAATGGATTAAGGCAACTAAATCAGGTCTAATTAAATTATGCCCCTCATTTGTAGGTTTATTGGGAGAAAAGAACATTTCAATAAATAAAATATATTTGATATATTTTGAACCATTAACATTTGATTATTTAATTAAAGCAAAGCTTGTTAACGATGCTTCTAAGGTATTAAAAGATATTTCTTCTGAATTATTAAAAATCCTTAATGAATCTCTTGATCAAATAAAATCTATTTCAATAAGTGGAGACAAATTAGATATAGCTTTGAAAACCCAATTAATAAAAGCTCCTTGGTATCTGTTAAACTTAGAAGATTATGAAAATATAAAAAATATTGATTCATCCAATATGGATTATAATAAACTTAAAGATGAAGCTAAAAAAGCTAAAGAAATTTTAGAAGATGGTTTAGACAGACTTAGGAATAAGTTTGGACCAGTAGGTATTTTAGATTTGATTTCTCATGCACACATTGACTTTACATGGCTTTGGGATGTCAATGTAACTAAACAGAAGGTTTATAGAAATATATCAAATGTTATTTCATTGATAAAAAACAATGAGTATTTAAAATATGGAATTTCAAATGTAGTGTATTTAAAATGGATCAAAGACTACTATCCAGAACTTTATGAAGAAGTTAAGAAATATGTTTCAGAGAATAGATTAATATTATTGGGAGGCATGTGGGTTGAAAGCGATACAAATTTGCCTGGTGGAGAATCTTTAGTTAGGCAATTTTTATATGGACAGAGATTTTTATTGAAGGAATTTAACAAGATAGCAAATATAGGTTGGCTACCAGACTCCTTTGGATTTTCTGCACAATTACCTCAAATAATGAAAAAATCAGGAATAAAAGGATTTTATACGCATAAACTATATTGGAACTCTATAAACAAATTCCCATACTCTGTATTTATATGGAGAGGTATTGATTCAACAGAAATACCGTCAATTAATTATCCAACATATGGTAGTGATTTATCTCCAAATCAACTAGTAAATGCATGGAAAGATCATGAAATCAAAGATTTACCTGCATTTCTTGTATTTGGTCATGGAGATGGGGGAGGGGGACCAACTTGGCTTATGCTTAAAAGATTTGAAACATATAGAAATTTCCCTGGATTACCTAAATTAGTATTAGTATCTCCAGAAACTCATATGAATCTAATAAAAGAATCCATTAATTTATTACCAGTATGGAATGGTGAGCTTTATTTAGAAACACATAGAGGAGTTTACACGAATGGGATAAAATTAAAACAACTTATAAGAGAAAATGAGATGAATTTGATTCAACTAGAAACATGGGCTGTATTATTTAACAAAGAGATAAATACAGAGAATTATTGGTTAAAATTATTGGAATCAGAATTTCATGATGCAATGTCTGCAACCGTTACTCAGCCTGTATATAATAATATAATTAATGAGCTTGAAAAAATGAAAAAAGAAATTAATGACAATCTAATTTCAATGCTTAAAGAAATGATAATAAACGATAAGAATTACATAACCTTTTTCAATTACTTACCATGGGAAAGAAATGAAATAATTGAAACGGATTATCCATTAAAAGGAAAAGTTTGCCAAAAATATGAAGATAAATATTTAACTGAAATTAAAGTGAATCCTTCAGGCTATAACTCTTATGAGATAGGTAATTGCTCAACACAATTTAATACAGAAACATCAAATGATAAATTCATAGAAAATGAATACTTTATAATAAAAGCTGAAGATAATAAAATTAAAATATATGATAAAGAAAACAAAAGGTTTGCTATAAATGATATCTATTTAACAATATGTGAAGATATGCCAGAAAAATTCGATGGTTGGGATATTGATGAAAGTTATAGTAGGGTATGTGATAATATACCATTAAATAAATTGATCTTGACAGAAAAAGGTATATTAAAAAGCTGCATGACCTTTGAAAATAATTTTAATACATCTCTTATAAAAACAAAGATATGTATATATAAAGGAAAAAACATTATAGAAATAAATCATGAAGTAAATTGGAATGAGAACTTAAAGCTTCTTAAAATAATTATTGATGGAAATATTATGGGTCAATATAATCATGCAGAAATACCTTATGGAGTCATACAAAGGCCCACCATGCCAAGTAATACCTGGGATAGAGCAAAATTTGAAGTACCTATGTGGAAATGGACAGATCTTTATGATCCAGATTATGGAATTTCTATAATTAATATTGGTAGACAAGGATATAATGTAAACTCAAATAAATTAGGTTTATCTTTAATGAGGTCACCGCTTTTTCCAAATCCAAAATTAGATAGAGGAAAACAAAATATAAAGTATTGGATAGTTCCCCATAAAAATACTTGGAGAGAAGCATTAATACCAAAAATTGCAATGGAATTGAATAATCCTCTCATATCAATAAAAGGTAGGTCTAATGATAATAGCTTTATTGAAATAGATCCTAGCGTTATAATGTTTGGCTCATTGAAAAAAGGAGAAAGAGGAGATATAATATTAAGATTATGGGAAACTTATGGAAAAAATGTTTGCCCAGAATTAAAATTAAATGGATTTATTATTGCGGGAGAAACAAACTTAATTGAAACTGAAAATAATTATAAAGAGGTTAAAACATGTTTCAAACCCTATGAAATAAAAACCTTTATTTTGAAAAAGGTGTAAATGTATTAGGAATTAAGCAGATGGTGCAAAATGTCAATAGAAGTAATAGGAATTGAAGAAATTCATAACAATTTAATTCAGGAAGCAAACAAAGAAAAAAGTAAATATGATCCAAATATGGTTAAAGAGGAAATTAAAAAAATTGTTAATACATTAAAAGAAAGAAATCCTGAAATAATAAATATAGAAAAGGATATAATTAAAGTTTCATTAAAAAATTCTAAATCATTTATAATAACATATCCTCCAAAATATAAAATAAAAGCTATTGAGAGTATGAGAGATATTGAAATGATTTTAAACATTTTGGATAAATCATCTTATAATCTATTAGTCTTCTATTCAAAGAAAGGTACGTTAACTACTTCAGCGTATCTTTATTTAGGAAATATTATGGAAGAAAATGAAATAGGTATATTATTTATTAATGGTGATGAAAAAGAAATAAACGAAGTATTTGATACATTAGAAAAAACAGGATCTTTTACTCCCGATGAAGAAAATTATGTTGATGTTAATTTTTAAGGTCTTTTAATGCTATTCTCTACCAAAATTCTCCTCTCTACACTTGCTACTTGTCTTCTTACTCTAATTACTGCATCAGGATTAACACTTATTGAATCTATTCCTTTTCTGACCAAATTTTCTACTATTTCAGGGTATACACTTGGTGCTTGACCACAAATGCTTACTGTTGCATTATATTTATGAGCTGCGTCTATTAACATGCCTATTGATTTCAAAACTGCTGGATCTCTTTCATCAAAATAACCCATTTTAGCCAATAATGAACTATCCCTATCTACACCTAATGTTAATTGTGTTAAGTCATTACTTCCAACACTAAATCCATCAACCATTTTAGCAAATTCTTCTGCCAAAATAACTGTACTAGGTACTTCGACCATAATCCACACTTTAAAGTCCTTTCCCCTTCTTAATCCTTCTTCTTCCATAATTTTCATTGCTCTTTCCAATTCCCAAGTAGTTCTAACGAACGGGAACATAACATACACATTCTTCAATCCCATCTCTTCTCTTACTTTTTTAATAGCTCTTACTTCAAGTCTAAATGCTGGTTCGTAGGGCTTTTGTATATACCTAGAAACGCCTCTCCAACCAATCATTGGATTCCTTTCATCTGATGGCTCATATTTTTCCCCTCCTTTAAGCCTGCTATACTCATTAGTCTTAAAGTCGCTAAATCTAACAACTAATGGTCTTGGTGATATTGCTGCTGCAACCTTTGCTATTCCATCTGCTAATCCATCAATAAATATTTCTGGTTTTCCTTGATCAATTAAATATAAAGGATGATATCCTATCTTACTTGATATAATGAATTCAACCCTCATTAATCCTATTCCATCGAATGGTAAATTAACGTATCTATCTATTTCATCAGGCTCCCCTAAATTCATATAAATCTTTGTCCCAGTAACAGGGTAAAGATCTGCTAAGAATTCAAGGCTAATTTTTTCTCCCTCTTTCTCTTTTTTACTCTTCTCTTTATTTTGTGTTATACCATAAGTTACAACTCCTCTACTTCCATCAACTGTTACAGGCATGGAATCTTTTATTACATTAGTTGCATTACCAGTACCAACAACAGCAGGCTTTCCTAATTCTCTGGCAACTATAGCAGCATGTGCAGTCATTCCTCCTTCATCAGTAATTATTGCTGACGCAATTTTCATGTATGGTACCCAATCGGGATCTGTCATTTTTGTTATCAAAACATCTCCTTCTTTCATTTTTTCAGCCGCTTCATTAACTGTCTTTATTACTTTTGCATAGCCGCTTGCAACACCTGGACTTGCAGGTAAACCTCTTGTTAAAATTTCCCCTTCTTTATTACCTTTCGCTCCATTTTTTCTTGACCAAACAGTTTCAAATCTTGCTTGGACTACCATAATATTATATGGAAAAGTTAAATCCATATCAACAGCCCATTCCATATCTAAAGCATGATTAAAAGCTGCTTCTGCTTTCTTAGCAATTTCTGCTAAATATTTTATTTCATTATCATCCAATGATGGTAATTTAGATGATACTCCAAACATTTTGAGCAAATCATATAGAGGTCCGCTTGGATAATCTTCTGGATTTTCTAATAACTCAATATCTACATTTGTTCTTTTAACTGGATCATAAAATCTACCTGTCTTCTTTACAGAAATCCTTCTTTCTATTATATTTAATGTCTCTTTATCTAACACAAAGCTATCAGGAGTTACTATGCCTCCAACTATTAATTCTCCTAATCCCCATGAAGATTCGATTACTATTTTATTTGTTTCCCCAGTAGCTGGGTGAACTGTAAACATAACTCCAGAACTCTTGCTATTGACCATTTTTTGTACTATAACTGCAATTGATACATTGCTATGGTCCATACCTAAGCTTTCTCTGTAAACTAATGCTCTTGAAGTCCATATACTAGCCCATACCATTTTTACATATTTTATTAGTTCTTCAATACCTTGTACATTAAGATATGTATCTTGAATTCCAGCAAAGCTAGCATCAGCAACATCTTCTAATGTTGCACTACTCCTTACAGCAACTCTCGGATTTTCTATACCTAACCTCTTACCCAAGTTTAAATAAGATTGTTCTATTAAATCTTTTATTTCATCAGGCATGGGTTCAGATTGAAACCTTTCTGATATTTCATTGCTTATTTTTTCTAACTCTGAGGGCTTTAATGATTTTATTTTCTTTATAACATCATTAAGGTAATCTTTCAAACCGGTTTTCTTAATAAAATAGTTATAAGTTTCTGATGTTATAACAAATCCTGGAGGAACTGGGAAATTATACTTTATTAGTTCTACTAAACCTTTGGCTTTACCTCCCAATAGGCCAATATTAGCATCTTTTATTTCATCAAGCCATAAAACATAAGGAACTTCTTCCACCACCCAACCCCATATTTCAGAAAGTGAAAGGAGACCTTTTAAAATTTTTTTGTTATAATTTTTATATTAATTGAAAATTTTAAAAAATCATAAAGGATTTGTTAAAATTGTATATAAAAATTATAGACTTTTCTTAATGTTAGATTATATATAAAAGAATTATTCCTAAAAATAAACTTAAGGTTTAAGAATAACATCAATATACGTTATATCCTAAAATACAAAAATAATAATTAGAGTTTATTATTTATTTTTGACTATATTTAATGGAGGAAAGAAAATGGATGAAGAACTAACAGAAAGGCAAGATACAAAAGAAATAATAAAGAAGAAAGCAGAAGAATTAACATATGAACCAAATTTCGAAATGCCAGTTAATTTCTTAAGATTATTGAGGATTTTAAGAAATGCAATAACCTTAGCAATGAAAACCAAGAAAAGGATTATGATAGTTATAAGTGGAGATGACCAAGAAAAAGTTGGTATATTAACTTCTAAATTGATATTATTCTATGAAAATGTTTTAAGAGAAGAACAAATTATGAAAAATATAAATTTCTTATATGTATTTTATGATTATAGTGATGGGTCTAAATTAAAAAAAGAGATAGCAAAAAAATTAATTAAAGAAAGAGGAGGTAAATCAAAACTATCAATTTATAGAATTGAAGATTCAAGAAAACTTTTAGGTCAAACATTTCAGGGCGCAGTAATTGATCTATTAGAAGATTTAAGGCCCAATTATATAGGTATCATTTCAGGATTAATAGAAAAAGGAGGCTTATTAATATTACAAGCTCCTTCATGGGATAATTGGGATAATAAGGTAACATTATTCAAAAGAAATCTTATAGTTCCGAACTATGATAAGCCAAGAAATATTTTTATAACGTGGTTTAAGAAAAAAATTTTAGATCATAAAGAAAATATGTTTGTTTATGATGCTGATAATGATAAATTGCTTAATGACCCGGAATTATCATATGAAATGCCTAAAGAAACTAAAATAGAGATTCCAAAAGATATAATTTTTCCTAAAGAAATTTATGAATTGGCTTTAACCCAAGATCAAATAAACGTAATAAAAGAAAGCGAATCATTAAAGGAATTTACAGAAAAGAAGAAAGTTATCGTTGTCACAGCAAATAGGGGTAGAGGAAAAAGCTGTGCAATAGGCCTAAGTATATCAGGTCTGATAAAGGCATTATCTGAAGACAAGAAAAGAGTTAAGATTATAGTTACTTCTCCAAGTCTTGAAAACACTCAAAGCCTTATGGAATTAGCAATCAAAGGAATAGAAAGACAAAATCTAAAAATAAAAGTTGATAGAAACAAAGAAGGCTACATATATGGTATTTATGGAGAAAACTTTACGATATCTTATTTGGAACCTAAAGATGCTATAGAAGAGCCATGCGATATATTGGCTATAGATGAGGCAAGCGGACTCCCTGTTACTATACTTATTAAGCTATGGCAATATCATAAAAAGATTTTGATTGCCTCAACTTTACACGGTTATGAGGGTGCAGGAAGAGGATTTAGCTTTAGGTTTTTAAATTACCTGAAAAAAGATGAAAATACTGAGTTAAAATTATTAGAAATGATAACTCCTATTAGATATGCAGAAAATGATCCTATAGAAAAATGGCTATTTGATGTTTTACTTTTAGATGCAGAACCTGCAGATATCGATAATAATGATTTAAATGATATAAATAACGATAAATTAAGTTATTTAATTGTAAAGCCAGAAGATTTATTCTTTAAAGATGAACAATTGCTGAGACAAATATTTGGTATATATGTTCAGGCTCATTATAGAAATGAGCCTGATGATTTAGCATTAATAGCTGATGCTCCTCATTATATTATAAGAGCAATAAAAACATCTAAAGGAAAGGTTGTTTCAGCTTCATTAATAGCTGAAGAAGGAGGATTAAATTATGAATTCTGCAAATCCTTATTATTAGAAGATAAAACTAAAGGAAATATAATACCTGATAGGATAATTAAACATTATAGAATAGTTGATTTTGGAACATTAAAGGGATGGAGGATTGTAAGAATTGCAACGCATCCTATGTTACAAAATAAGGGATTAGGAAGTAAATTATTATCGTTTATTGAAAATGAAGGTATAGATAAAAAACTTGATTGGATTGGTAGCGGTTTTGGAATCAATTTAGAACTAGCCAATTTTTGGGCAAAAAATGGATTTCCAATAATTCACATGAGTCCCGATAGAAATCCTATCAGCGGAGAATATACAGTATTGGTATTAAAGCCATTAACTGAAAAGGCAAAGAAAATACAAAACATCATTATCAACATATTCAAAAATAAGCTTATATATAGTTTATATGATACATACAAAACTATGGAACCAGAGTTGGCAATTGCATTGTTAAATTCAATTCCTATTGAATATAATATCATTAATCTGAGCGAAATAGAAAAGCAAAGACTATGGGCTTATTTATATGGAACCATGACATATGAAACTACAAATGATATTATATTCAAAATAGTAAACAGTTATTTTAAAATGTTACCATTAAATAATGAATTGTTAAATGATATAGAAAAAAAGGCTTTGATATTAAAAGTATTGCAAGGAAGAAATTGGAGAGAAGTAAGCAAAGAAATGAGAGTATCATTAGATAAAGCAGAAAAAATAGTTAAGATGGGAGTATCTAAATTATCTTATCATTATTATAAGATAGATGAGAACTACAATAAAGGTATAGATTCTTCTGAACTTTAGCCATTTATAAATATTTATTATAAATGATTTACATTAAATGTTTATTAAATAATTTAATGTAATTGATATAAGGTGAGAGATTGGACAAACAAGATCTATTAAAGATGTTTATGAGGCAATCTGCACAACAAGTTTATGTTGTTACAGCAAAGTATGAAAATAATTATGCTGCAATAACAGTTTCAAGTGCTACTAGCATAAGTATGGATCCTCCGTTGATGATGATAGCGATTGATAAAAAATCACACACTCATGATGTCTTAACCAAATCTAATTATTTTATAATTACATTATTATATTATAAAGATGAGGAAATATCAAAAATAATGGCTGATAGAATAGATTCTAAAGAAAAACTTCAAAAAACTAAATATAAAGAAACAGAATTTGGCCCCATTTTAGATATTGAAAGACCTTATTTAATATTGTCTAAATATAAAGTATATGATGCAGGAGATCATAGCATAATTCTTGGAGAAATCTTGGATGGAAAAATAAGTAATATAGAATGTCCACTTGTTTACTATAATAGAAATTACACTACAGTAAAAAACTGTTAATAATTTAAATTTTAATTAAATATATATGAAATACGTAAAAGGGAGGGAATATGAATAAAGAATTGGAGGAGGCAGAAAAAGAGTTAGGGTGGATTGCTATGGCATTCGGTGGTCCTTCGGTACCTTTTGTACCAACGAGGAAAGAGGTTTTTGATTTAGTTTTTGAGGCATTAGATCTCAAAGAAAATGATGTACTTTACGATTTGGGTTGTGGAGATGGAAGGATTATTATAGAGGCAGCTAAAAAATATCCAATTAGAAAGGCTGTAGGAGTTGAAATGAGAGACGAGCTAGTAAAGGATATAATGAATAAGATAAAAGAAGAGAAATTAGACGGTAAAGTAGAAATAATTCAAGGGGATTTCTTCAAAACTCCTATTAAAGATGCTACAGTTGTATATATGTACTTGTTAACGAGCGTTAATGAAGCATTAAAGCCAAAATTAAAACAAGAATTAAAGCCAGGAACTAAGGTTGTAACACTTGATTTTCAAATTCCAGGATGGAAACCTGTAAAAATTATTGGAGATAAATTAGGTTGGCAAAAAACTCTTTACGTATATGTAATAGGAGAATCAGATATTTAGTCATTTTCTATTTGATAGCCATGATTTAAGTTCATTTCTTCTTATTTTTCCTGTTGTAGTTGTAGGTAATGAATCTACAAATTCTATTATACTGGGGTATGCATATAGAGCAAATTTACTTTTTACATAATTTTTAATTTCATCCTTTAATTTATCACTTTTTTCAATTCCTTCCTTTAAAACAACAAATGCAATCATTTTCATCCCTTTCTCTTTATCTTCTATCCCTATAACTGCAGATTCCTTTACATATGGAATCGTGTTAATTATATTTTCTATTTCTACTGGATTGATTCTATAACCGGAAATCTTTATTATTTCATCTTTTCTACCTACAAAAACTAAATAGCCATCAGAATCTATATATCCTAAATCACCAGTTAAGATGATTTCATTGTTAATAATTTTCTTCATCGTTGCATCAGGGCTTTTATAATATTCTATCATAACTCCTGGATCTGGCAATTTTAATGCGATTTCCCCAACTTCATTATTACCTAGAATGTTGTATTTATCATCAACAATTACTATTTCATGACCTGGGCATGGGACTCCTACGGTATTAATTTTTTTATTCATTACTAAAATGCTTTCACAAGTTACTAAACCAGTTTCTGTTTGACCATATGTATTATTTATGTTTATTCCGATTTTTTCTCCCCATTCATATATATCTCTTGTTACTAGTTCAGAGCCAGTTAATATTGACCTTATATGCAAATTATACTTATTTAATTCGCTTCCAATTTTCATGATCATTCTTAATGCTGTTGGAACTAAAACTGTACCTGTTATTTTATATTTTTCATATTTACTTAAAAGATCATATACATCTAATTTCTTCTCTCTCTTATATACAACCAATGGAATGCCAAAATATAAAGATGGTAATGCCATATTTCCTAAACCGCCTATCCATGCCCATTCTATTGGAGACATAAATATATCGTCTTCTCTTGGAGCAAAATCTAAAGAAATCTGAAATGAAGGCAATATACCTAAAATCCAACTATGAGGCAATAATGCTCCTTTAGGTTCTCCAGTTGAACCGGATGTGAATAATAAATGTGATGGTTGCGATTTTTCTATATGATATTCGTAATTAGAAATTTTTTCTATTTCATTAATATCATAATCTCCTCCTTCATCACTAACTATAATTAAATCGCTTTTCGACTCCCTTAACTTTTTTATTTGATTTGAATCAGAAAAAATTACCTTTGCATTTGTTTTCTCTAACCTTAATTTAATAGATTCACTTCCCAATAAGGTTGACATAGACATAAAAATTGATCCATTTTTATATGTTCCTATGATGGATGATAATAAATTAAAGCTTTGTTGCATTATACCTCCCACAATTTCTCCTTTTCTTATGTTTAAATCATTAAGGAACTTTGCAATTCCATTACTTTTTTCTTTTAAGTATTGATATGAAAATACTTTATCATCTTCTATTACAGCTATCCCATCTCTTGAATCAATTGTTTTAGGCAGATTAAAATTGTTAGGCCAGTGAAAGTTTTGCCTAATATCGCTTAGCTTATTCCCAAATTTTCTTATATCGAATATATCTTTATTCATGACTACCCCTCTAAAAATAAACTCATTATTATTAATTATTAATAAGGTTTAAATTTTAATGTATAACAAGTTTCATATATAATACTTTTATTAATTTGCGTAATACTGTGTAATCTACCTAATTAAATTAATTTAACCAAATATTTAATGGGGATTATATTGAGTGATCAAACTACTGAAAACAAAGCAATATCAAAAGAAGAACTAATTGAATGGCTAAGAAAAAGGCTTGATGAATTAAAAGATGAAATGAAAATGTTAGAAACTCTTTTAAGCTACATAGAAGATTCCTCTAAACAAAACCTTAATGAGAAAGGTGAAGAAGTTAAATTAGGAAGGAGAAGACTAGGGAAAATTTATAGAGGAGAAAGCTATGTTAGACTTGTACCTGATTTACCAATTCCACTGCCTCAAGAGTTAAAAGAATACTTAGAAACTGTTGAGGGAGAATTAAGAGCAACACAAATTAAAAATGGTTTGCAAGAACAAGAACAGGCTAAACTAGCTATAAAAGAAAGGCCAGATGCTAGCATTGCAGAAATTAGATTTGAAAATTTAACAACAACAATTGAAATGCTTAAAGCCAAAGCTGCTCTAAAATATACTGCTGAAGTCGCTTACCAAATATATAAAGCTCAAAGCAAAAATGAGGAAGAAGAGGAAAATAAAGAAGATTCCTAAAATGATTTTAATGTACGCATCAAAATAATAAAGCCAGTATGACCAATTGTTCTTATAGCAGGCCTTATAGCTTCTTTTCTCGGTTCCCATTCTCTTTTTATCAATTCAGATATTTCTTGTATAACATATTTAGTCATATCTAAATTAGATAGCAATTTTTCTATTTGGTTAACAGTAGGAACAAAAACTATAACTGGTGAACTTGTTTTTAGGGAATCATGTATTTTATTTAAAGCATTCCAAGGATCGGCCATATCTAAAAAGGCGGCATCAAAATCCCTTTCGTTAGTGCCATCTTTTATATCTTGGTTATTTATTATAATACAATCTGTAAAATTTGTTTTTTCCAAATTCTTCTTAGCTATTTCTATCATATCTTGCCTAATTTCATATGCATATAATTTACCATCAGGACAAACATGCTTTAATATTTCTATGCTTAGGAAACCACTACCTATACCAGCCTCCATTACTTTCATACCATTTCTTATTCCAGATATTGAAACAATATATCCAGAATCTTTTGGATATATTACTTGACTCTTCCTTTTCAATTCATACATTATTATATCATAGAGGTTAGGCTCAATTAAGTATATCTTTCCTTTGCCTAGTTGAATAAATTCTCCAAAATCTCTTTCTAAAATTTCTTTTCCTTGAATATTTCCAAGAAAAGTAGAATATGACTGCTTAGAACTTACTTTAAACAAATACAATTTTCTTCTTCCAGAATTATTATCTGCTATAATTAAAACATTTTGACCTTCATTAATAGGCAATTATGGACACCAATTACTGATTTAAAGCCTCATCTACTGCCTTTTTAACAGCTTCATAACTGTTTAGCTTTGGTCTCCAACCAGCTAATTTAGCCTTTTCAATACTCAATAGCATGTATTTAACATCTCCTATCCATCCTCTTCCTCCTTCTACTCCACCTGTTAAATAAATCTTTGGATTCAATCCCATTTTTTCAATAATTATTTTAGCAATATTCATAACAGTTATTTGATCCTCAGAACCTATATTATATACATCATAAATTATGTTTTTTTCTAAGTTTTTATTTAATAAATATTGCATACCTTCTATTACATCGCTAACATGTATATAGCTTTTGCTTTGCGTTCCATCCCCTAAAATTTCTAGTTTTGTCTTATCTTTTCTTAATTTTTCTATAAAATCATGTATAACTCCATGGTTTGATCTCTTTCCAATAACATTAGCTAATCTAAATGAAATTGAATTAAATTTAAATGTGTGAGAATAGCTGCTTATTAACGCTTCTGATGCAAGTTTTGCACCTCCATAAATACTTATGGGTTCTAATGGTCCATAATCTTCTGGAGTTGGCATTTTCTTTGCTTCACCATATACTGTAGAAGAAGATGCAAATGCCAATACTTTTACATTATTTTTTCTCATGGCTTCCAATATGTTATAAGTTAAATAAACGTTTAATTCATATAAGGAACTAGGAGATTGAGACGATATTCTAACTTCTGGGTTTGCAGCTAAATGATAAACGATATCTATGCCTTTAATAGCATTATTTGCTACTTCAGGATCCCTCAAATCTCCTTTAATAAACTCAAAATTCTTTTCATTAAGTAAACCTTTTATATTATCAAGACTTCCAAAGCTTAAATCATCTACGACCCTAACACTATATCCTTTACTTATTAAATAATCAGCTAAATTAGAACCTATGAAGCCTGCGCCACCTGTTATCAAAATCTTCATATTAATCATCCTATTAATTTTAGGGCACTTTAATTAAAAAACTTAACTTAATTGATCATAAACAGTATTACTGCCTTTAAATCCTGTAGAGTAAAAAGCTAACGGGGGAGGGTTTTGATACAAGAAGACTTAGTTGAAGCAGGTCTATGCCCATATTGCAATTCACCAACAGATTACGTATATCATATAGAAGGTCCCATTATGAATGATAATGAACCATATGTTGAAATTAAATATAGCATAAAATGTAAATCATGTGGATATAGTATTTCAAAATCTTTATTAATTCCTCTCAATAGTTTTTATCTATTAAAATACATGTTAACCCCCAAGGCACGTATAATTTTAGAAAAAATTAAAATCATATCTGATATAAAAGTTGTTGAAAAAACCACATAAATTTTATCCTTTTATGTAAACTGATACTAATAAGACTAAAATCATATTTATCCCTTTTATTAAATTTGTATAAATGCGCGGGGGTGCCCGAGCCTGGCCAAAGGGGACGGGCCTAGAACCCGTTGGCGTAGGCCTGCGTGGGTTCAAACCCCACCCCCCGCATTATGAAAATTTCTTAATCATCAATATACCATCTCTATTTCCATAATATTTAGGTAAAACCTTAACATTTTTATAACCAAGTTTTTCATATAATCTTCTTGCATTATAATTATCAACAGAAACCTCTAATTTAACTAGATTTGCCCCTCTTGATTTTAATTCATTTTCAATATTAGTCATTAATATGGTTCCTATTCCCTTATTTCTATACGCTTTTTTAACAGCTATAGATACTATATGCCCTTCACTTTTATTTTCCATATAACCTAAGGAATATCCAATAATATCATCATTGGTTTCTGCTACTAATAAAATTCCTTTTTTAAATATAAGAAAATATTCGAAAACAAACCAACTGTATCTTTCACCTTCAGAAAAACTTTCTTCTTCAATTTTTAGTATTGATCTCATATCATAAGCTTTAAACGGTCTTATTCTTATTTGCAGATTTGATCCCTATTTTATGTTTAAAAAAGATGATATTTCTATTTTATTTTAACCTCATATTAGTATATACCTTTTAATTAATATTAAAAAGGCTTTCTTAATTGCCATTACCTCATAGAATCTAAAAACATATAATATTATTTTATATAACACATTATAATCACAAATAAATATGCTTATTCTCAATTTATAATAATTTTATATACACTACGACACACACTTATAACATATATATACGAAATATATGCGTATATAATATAACCAAACATGTATTAAGCCATATATTCACTAATGAAAAGAGTTGAATTAAAATGCAAAGAAAAATTAGTGGATTCTACAAACAATTAGTAATTATAGCCTCAATTTTTTCATTATTTTTTATTTTGATTTTAACAGCGTCTCCACAAATAGTTAGATCTCAAACTTCTCAAACTATTTATGTGCCTCAACAATATTCAAGCCTTCAAGATGCCATAAATGTTGCTTCTCCAGGAACAACAATTTATGTTTCTCAAGGATACCTCTATAACGGTTCAATATTAATTCAAAATAAACAAGAATTAACAATTATTGGTCAAGGAAATGTAGTATTAAACTATGGAGGCTATGGAAATACTACGATAATTGATTCTTCTTCTATCACTATTGAAAACTTAAACATAAGCGCAGGTTTAGATATAAATAGCTCAAGTCAAATATCTTTGAAAAATGTAAACGTTTCTGGCAACATTATATCCCCTAACCAAGTTTTAGGTGATGATTTATTGGCATATAACGTCAATTCTCTTTATATACAAAATGTTGTTGCATGGTATTTCATGCCTGGAATGTCCTATGAAGGAGATCAAGGTATAAATATTACAGATTCCTCAAACTTAACCTTAAATAATGTTATGGGTTATGCTTTAAGTGGTGATGCACTTTATATAGATAATAGCAATAGTATATCTATGGAAAACGATCTTTTCAATTCTCCATCAAATGGAGGTATAGGAATTGGAATAATAAATTCAACAAATGCTATTTTGATAAATGTAAACTCAAATCAAAGCGGGCAGCAACTATATGTTTTAAATGTTAGTTCCCTTAACATAAACAAAATGGATTACTCTTCTAGCTATCAAACAGCCTTTGCAAACATTACAGATGTCTATAAATTAAATATTAATGATGCCAATTTTAATGGATTAAGCATTTCACAATTTTACAAG
>DAXV01000060.1:0-6806 GCA_002506595.1 Acidilobaceae archaeon UBA158 | reverse complement strand
CTAGCTTCAGCAACGCTTAATGGGGTTACAGTATACCAAGCTACAAGCATTAGTAATCTAACAAGCGTTTCGATAAACAACATGAAAGTTTACGATATCAATTCCCAAACAAGCACTGCCTTCGGTCTATATTCGATAAACTTCCAAAATTTACAGATAACTAATTCAAACATATGTGGTGGAATGAACATAACAAACGGAAATTATTTAAACATAACAAGCTCACTGATACCGACCAATAATGTTTATGAATATTATGCTGATTATATTTTATTCGATAATATCAATACCATAAAATTAAGCAATGTTATCTTAGGAAACTCTTCAATGGTTTATAATTATGGTGTTGCGATTTCAAATGGAAATTCATTAAGCTTAAATAATTTGGAAGGAATATATTTGAAAGGCTTTTCAATAAACAACTACAACTCTGTTGGATTCGATGGAGCGAATGTTACCACATCTGGCTTTTATTTAAGTAATTTCTCTAGTTTAAATATGATTAATTCTTATTTAAATAGTAACCAAGGAATGAACATAACTGGTAAAACAGGTTCTTCAATTTTATTAAATGATTTTAACCTAGAGGCAGATAATGCAAATCCCTACACAAATGGAATTATGGCATATAATGTTTACAATTTTACAGCAGTAAATTCTGTCTTCTCATCTCACGATGGAAGAGGCGGAATTGGAATCTATACTTATAACATACCCTATGTCTACTTAAATAATGTTAAATCTATTGGCTGGTTTGGATATTATGGTGGAACTGGTATTCTGTTGGAAAGTCCGATAGATGCAACTATTGAAAACACTAATGTAACTGGTATAGATACTCAAACCTCATTTAGCTATGCAATGCTAGGACAAAATGGTATAATGATTGCAAATTCTTCTAAGGTAGTTTTAAACAATTTATCTATAAGTTCATTTAACAATGCAGTTAATATAACAGGCAATGAGAATGACATCACATTATCTAAAATATCGACAAAATCATTTAATGTAGGATTGTATATAGAAAATGCAAATATTCTGTCCCTTAACAGCATAAATGCTTACGTTTCCTCAGAATCTCCGTCTTATGGAATCTATTTAAATGACATAAACCAAGTAAGCGTTAATCAAGTTACCTTAACTGGGAAAACTAACCAAATCGAATACACAAACTTTGAAATAAACAACGGAAAAAGCTTAACAATAAGCTATTTAAATAGCAATTCATCAGGTACAGGTCCTTATGTTGGCCTATATGTTTATAACTACTCCAATTTGGCATTATCAAGCTCAAATATTTATGATGGCATATATTTAACTAACGTGCCATACATAAATATGAATAACGTAAATGCAGGCCTTTCAACATATTATGGGATCGGAATATATGCCCTTTCAGTATTAAATGGTAAGTTTAATAACGTAAATGTTTTAAGAAATGCTATGATATCAAGTGTAGGAATTGAATTAACCGGTATAAGCGGTAAATCAATCTTCTTATTAAGCCAAGTAAACTCTGAAAGCGACATATCCATTAATAAAGCGTATAATGTTTCAGTAATAAGCGCAAAAACAAATGGTCTCTCAATTTCAAATTCATATGTTTCAAATGTCTATCTAGCAAATTCCAGCGGAGGTATATCATTTAATGCTGTTAATCTCGTTTATTTAACACAATCCTCTTCTAATGGTATATCTGTCTCTTACGCAAAAAATGCTTCCCTAAATAATGTAAATTCTATTGCAGCAAATCAAAACAGCAATTACAATGGTATTACATTTTATAATGTTACGTATGTAAAACTAAATAATTCAAACTCTCTTGGCTGGAACGCTTCATCAGGTATTTATGCATCATATGTTACTTTTCTGAATTTAAATAAAGTGATAGCTGGAGGAGGTACTGGGATTGATGTAAGCTACACTAATAACATTAACATTAAAAATAATAACATAAAATATGGGGGAATTAATATACTAGGATATCCATCGTCTTCAATTACAATAGAAAATCTCTATACAAATGGGGGAATAAGATTATTTAACTCTTACACATCTACGTTAACAAACATTAACGATATTGGTAAAGTAGAGGTGGATAATGCAATATATTTAAGCATGTCATCTTTTAACATAGTTTCAGAAGGCCTAGGTATTTCCATAAGCAATTCTAATAATATCAATCTATTTAATATCACTTCATTAAGCCAAGGAGGTATTTCCATAAGTGGAAATAAAAACTCTATGATATCAATAAATAATGCAGTATCTAAAGGTAACATGCCTTACAACACATATGGACTTACAGTAAATGATGGGAAAAACTTATCTATAAATAATTTCTATTCGTCTGAAGGAATTTCAATAAGCTCTATTGGCAATATCAAAATTGAAAACGTTATATCTAATGTAAATAATGGAAACCAAGCTGATGTTTATGTAAATAATAACAATAATTTAAACATATACAACTTAACGGAAAAAATTTACAATGGCACATACCAAGGTATGAGCACAACTGGTATTAATATAATTAATCTAAACCAGGGAATTGATAATTTGCAAGACATTAAAATAAATGCCTATACTAGTAATCCAAATGTGTCTCCAAATGGAATAAGCATATCTAATGGAGAATCGATTATTATCACAAATTCATATATTAACTTGCCTCTAGTAAACGCAAGCTCATCAGGCTATGATATTCACATTGTTTCATCTAAAAACAATTTATTAAGCAATTTAGTATTAAACGGTGCTAATGCTATATCAATTAGCAACAGCAACACAACAATAAATGACGTAAGTCTAACATATTCATACTCTGGAATCAATTTAGGCAATAGCTTATTTGCGAACGTTTACCTAGTAAAAAATGCTGCGAATGGAAACACTTCAAGAGGAAGCATATTTGCGAACAACATCTCTTTGCTTAAAATTTATGAAACGTTATCTGTTGGAGGGTTATATGGAATAGTAACAGTTAACAGTAATCCTCTAATCTATAATAATACAATAGAAAATTCTTTTGAAGGCATAATGGTAGAATATAGTAAAAATGCAACAGTATTTGAGAACTACGTAAAAAACACTACAAGCGGTATTGATTCTGTTTATTCAATGAACGTTAGCATATTTTCTAACGAAATTATGGGAAACAAATATGGTATAACATTGATTGGAGTAAACCATGCGTATGTTTACCTAAATTACTTTAATAACACCAAAAACGTTTATGTCAGCGATTCAAATGTTACATATAACACAAAGAACAAGGTTGAATACACATTTAACGGAAACAGCTTTACAAATTATTTAGGCAATTATTGGTATGGATATAAAGGTAGTGAAATAGACAGTGCAGGAATTGGATCTAAGCCATATAATACTACTTATGGATTTGATAACTATCCTTTAACATCTATTCCATCAAACTATCAAGTAACTGGTATTACGACAACTCAAATTACTCCTCCAACAGTTACGGTAACAACAGGTGTTATCAATACTACTTCAACAACAAGTCCGATCCAATCCTCCTCTACAACATCAACTTCATCTGTTTCAACAAGTTCTACAAATACACAAACAACTACTACCACTAGCAAGAGCCAGACTAGCAGTAAAGCACAATCTCTTACAGGATCATTAGCGATAGGCGCAGTTATAGCAGTTGTTGTTATAGCAGGAGCGGTATTTATGGTTTTAAAAAGAAAAAAATAAATTAAAATTTATTTTTTATTTTAAATTATTATTTCTTTTCCTACTCCAGCTTCTTTAAACGAACTAGAAAAACTTTGTTTTAACAATGATATTCCATCTATACCAGTACAATGAGTTCCTGCAATTACTATAGGGGACTTCGTTTTAATATAAGAAATAATATCATTAAGCCTTTTTTCATTTAGGCCCATAAAATGTAAACCGCCTATAATTCCCTTTAAGTTATTTTGACCAGTTATTTTAAAACCATATTCAATTATATTTTCCAAGCCTGCATGACCACAACCTGTTAAAACTACAATGCCGTCTTTTTCTATTATATACAAAGCCATATCATCAGGTATATCATCAATAAGCCCCCCAGTATGGCTTGGACCCCAATTTCTTGGTATATATCCTGATATAATTAAATTATCCTTTAATTTATATGGTGAATCAATTAAAATTAGTTCTGCCCCTTTCTTTTCAAGATCTTCTTTGGTAAAATTAACTCCAATACCTATTTCTCCTTTTTCATCCTTAGCTTTTGCCGGAGAAAAGAGATTTTTATGAGCAATAATTTTTATTGGTTTATTTCTTTCATTAAGGAATTTCATTAATCCACCAGTATGGTCAAGATGCCTGTGACTTAGAATAACATATTCTGGCTCATTAACATCAATATTAAGTGACTTCATATTATTTAACAAAACATTACCACTTAATCCTGTATCATACAATATCTTATAATCATGCAAATAAGCTGCAAATCCCCATTCACTCATTAATTTATCTCTTAATGATGTCAATGATGTTACATAATTATCTACTAAAATAGTTATCTTCACTATTTAACACCAAAAATATATTTGGTCTTTTACGCCTTATATTTTTCAATAGAGAATTGTTTAAAATTACATGTTTTTCTTTTTCTTAATTATTTCATCACCTATCTTAGCAAACTCATTATCCCTTTTTTCATATTCATAATATCCTATTAGTTGGTAAAATTCCTCCCTACTCATTATTTTATCTAAAATATACTTTTGTGTTCCCTTTTCCTTAATTTCCATTAATGTGTCTTTCATTGCTTTCATTGCTGCCCTAAATGTTGTTACAGGAAATATAACGATTTTAAAACCAGCTTCCTTAAATTCTTGCGCAGTTATATAAGGTGTTTTACCAAATTCCGTCATATTAGCCAATAGAGGTGCCTTTACTTCCTTAGCAAATAACTTGAATTCATCTAGACTAGTTAATGCCTCTGGGAAAATTATATCAGCTCCAGCTTCTAAATATAGCTTTGCCCTTTCTATTGCTGCTTCAATACCTTCAGTAGCCCTAGCATCAGTTCTTGCAACAATTAACATATCTTTTCTAGCATTATTTGCAGCAACTATTTTCTTTACCATATCCTCTGGAGATATTGTTTTCTTACCTGATAAATGACCGCATTTCTTAGGCATATCTTGGTCTTCTATTTGTATTGCTGCTGCTCCTGCTTCCTCTAATTCCTTAACTGTTCTGTAAACGTTTAACGATTCTCCAAAGCCAGTATCGCTATCTACAATTAATGGTATATTAATTACATTAGTTATCCTCCTTGTTGCGTCTAACAATTCTGAAAAAGTTATTAATCCCAAATCTGGCATTGCTAAGCTACCAGTCAGAGCTGCACCAGATAAGTAAGCTGATTTAAAACCCATATTTTCTACCAATAAAGACGAAGCTGGATCAAAAACGCCTGGAGTTATTAATATATCTTCTTTTTTTAATAATTCCCTTAGTTTTTCACCGGGATTTTCAAGTCTTCTTTTATATAAAAATGCCAAATTTATCACCAATTATAAAAATTTTTAATAGAGTATTAATTGTTTACTCCAAAATAAAGCTTATATTTATTCCATATATTATTATTAATGGTGATAAAAATGGGAGGAAGACAAAAGACAAGTCTATTTTCAACGGGTAAGAAGGAGGAAGAAAATAAAGGTAAAAAGAAGTGAGTTGTAACGAATTTCCTCCTAAAAGGAGAAATAAGAAAATAGTGGTTTTATTGCCAATAAGCGTTTTGTCAGTAGAGGATAGTTTAATAGATAAAACATATAAATCAGGATTTATTTCAAGAATATTATCGATATATAGAGTTGATGAAGTTATTTTATATAGAGATAACGAATCAAACAGCTTTGATGAAAAATTCCTTCAATTAATACTTAATTATCAAATTATTCCTCCACATATAAAGAAAAAAATTATTAAAAAAAGTAAATTGTTAAAATATGCTGGTATTTTACCTCCATTAAGACTTGTTAATCATGACCCTCCTAAGAAGGTTGAAGTGGGAAAAATTTTAGATGGTTATGTAGAAAAATGTAATGAAAATTATTGTTTAGTAAATTTAGGTATGATAGGTAATGGTTACTTAGATAAAAAATGTGTTAATGGTAAAATAGTAACTGTGAAAATTAAATCTATTAATAATAAAATAATGCTTGAAAAAGCATCTTGGGATGATTTATATACAGGTTATAAAGTATCTAAATTGAAAGACCTTAGCGATATAAAGAAATTTAAAGAAGAGTATTTAATCATCGGAACAAGTAGATTGGGCACATGTTTTAATGAGAAAATTAAAGAAGTAATAGAAAATAAATTAAGCAATAAAAAAGGAATCGTTCTCGTTTTTGGAGGACCTCATGCAGAGCTTTATAATGAAAAAAGCTTTGATTTGATTTTAAATACCATACCAAATCAAGGGACATTAACGGTAAGAACAGAGGAGGCTTTAGCGTCAACGCTGGCTTTATTTAATTACTTTTTATAATTGTTAACCGGGGGGTTAACAATTATGTATATTCTACAGATTTACCATGACCAGGGAAAATTATGATCGGTTTCATATTTTTTATTAATTCTGCTGATTTCAAAGCCAAATTATAATCTTTAGCAAATAATTTATTAACATAAAGTTGGGAATTTTTTGAAAAAATAGCATCTCCAACAAACGCATATTTCTTTCCTGCTTTTTCTACAATTAAAGTAGTGCTCCCAGAAGGATGACCTGGAGCATGAATTACTTTTATATTATCAAGTTCTTTTTC
>DAXV01000038.1:2025-4276 GCA_002506595.1 Acidilobaceae archaeon UBA158 | reverse complement strand
ATTCCATATGCTCCCACATCATGAATTATTAAATAGTCTCCTATCTTAGGCCTTTTTAATTTAACATTTAATGCTAAGTAATCATCTGATTCGCAAATAGGACCAACAACATCAAATACCTCTTCTTCATCGCTACCCTCATTTATAACTTCAACTCTATGATATGCATTGTATAAAGCAGGCCTAATCAATGAGTTCATGCCCGCATCTATTTGTATGTATTTCTTACCTCCATTTTCCTTTACTCCATTTACTTTTGATACCAATATAGTTGCATTAACAACCAAATATCTTCCAGGCTCAATTCTTAACTCATTAAATTCAATTGGAAAATTTTCATAAACAGCTTTTGATATATTTTTTATATCATAATGCCTCCCTGTATAATAATCATACCCAAAACCTCCTCCTATATCTAAGAATTCCTTTTTTGATAAATAATTTGATAATTCTTTGAATTTTTTCAACAGCATTTTATAAGGCTCTTCATCTAATATATTTGAACCTATATGAGCATGCAATCCATTTATTTCTATTCCAATATTATTTGAAATATTTATTGCATCATTTATTTTATTAAAATCTATTCCAAATTTTGAATATGCCTTACCAGTCATTACTTTTTCATTAAAACCTGCTTCTATTCCAGGATTAATTCTAATCCCATAGTTATCAAAATAAATCCCCTTAGTTTTCTCAATCATATCTAATGAATCAAATATTAATGTACCAATCCCATTTTGACTAGCTAAATCTAATTCTTCTCTTGATGCATTTGGTGGGGCAAAAGATATGTGTTTATTATTAAAACCAATTCTTTTAGCGATCATGAATTCATAAGGAGATGCAGCATCGATTCCTGAGCCCAATTCTTTTAATGTTTCTAAAATAAATGGATTATAATTAGCTTTCATAGCATAAAATATTTTGAAATCCTTAAAATTTTCAAATCCTTTATATATGTTTTCATAATTTTGTTTAACAATATCTAAATCAGTTATATAAAGAGGTGTACCAAATCTTTCTGCTAAATCCATTATTAAATCTTTATTCATCAAATACCCCAATTATTAAAAAAATTTTGAGATTAAATTTTTATGCTCATTTAAAAGAAATAATTTAAAAATTCGTTAAATTCTTTCAAACCATAATTGTTTATTACCTCATTTAGTGATTCTTCTAGCAATAACTTTAAATCTGGTATTTCTTTAGATTTATAATATTTATTTAATGCTAATTCAACTGCAATAATTTTGGAAAATAAAATGTTTACTTTTAATAGTTCAATAGAAGAATTTGGGGCCATGGAAACAACATCTTCTTGAGTACCGCTTGTGGGAATTGAATGAGAAGACATTGAAATGCTTGAACCCCTTGAATATGCATTTAATGCAGCTGATGTATATTGAATTATCATTGCCCCTACAACGCTGTTCTCTTTTAACAAAAAATCATTACCTCCATTTATTTTACCATCTAAAATTTGAGAAATCCTCCTTTCAATTGAGTTCATTACTGGAATTATTGCTGCCTTTAAGAAATCTGAAATTAATGCTGAATAAATTGCGTGGAATTGGCATGCATGATATACATTGTTTTCATAAACAATTGGGTTATCAGATGAGGAATTCATTTCTTTTTTCAATATATCTTTGCTGAAATCTAATGTATCAAATAAAGCCCCATAAATTTGGGGTATACATCTTATGCTATAAGGGTCTTGCAACCTAGGCATTTTTTCGCATGGGTTATTTAGTTGCTCAATAACTTTCTTTACCCCATTTTGCCTTTTTGTTTCATAAACTGCATTTGAAAAGTGCTGATTATTGCAACCAGTTATCTTTAAAGAATTTTTAATTATATCTAATGAAGCGTATGCAAGCTTTTCTGCTATATATGCATTGATAAGGCTAAATGCAGTGCTAAAGGCATTGCTATTAATTAAAGCTAATGCTTCTCCAGGCAATAAATTTATTGTATTTAATCTGCTTTGTTTAAGCGCTTCCATGCAATTAACTATTTTTCCTTTATAATAAGCATCTCCTTCCCCATATATAATACATCTGAAAATTCTAGCTAAAGGAGATAAGTCACCGCTTGCCCCAACGCTTCCTAAAATTGATACAACAGGTATGATATCATTATTAATTGCATCGATTAACCTCTTAATAACTTCTTCTCTTAATGGAGAATTTCCGTTGCTTAATTGAATTAACCTTGTAAGCATTGTTGCTTTTACCAATAAATAGGG
>DAXV01000038.1:0-1954 GCA_002506595.1 Acidilobaceae archaeon UBA158 | reverse complement strand
GTAACCATATACCTTTCCTTTCTTGCCTTCGTTTTCATATACTTGCCTAGACTTCCTAATCTTTTCTAATTTTTCTTCACAAATGCCAATTTTTTCATTGGAAAAAAGTATTTTGAAAAAATCGTCAAAGCTTATTTCGTTATTGCATAACAAAATAAAACACCTTAGCATTTAATTGATGGAGACTTTATCCCTTTCTTGCATAATGTTTCCTTAGCCCTATCATAGCCTGCATCTGCATGCCTAACTACTCCAATCCCTGGGTCAACAGTTAAAACCCTTTCAGCCCTTTCATAGCTTTCTTCGCTACCATCTAAAACCAAACCAAAGCCTGCATGTATTGAATAGCCTATTCCAACCCCTCCTCCATGATGGAATGCAACCCATGTTGCTCCCGCAGATGCATTTAATAAAGCATTTAATATTGGCCAATCTCCTATAGCATCGCTCCCATCTTTCATAGCCTCTGTTTCCCTATAAGGACTTGCAACAGCACCTGTATCATGATGGTCCCTTCCAATCCACATAGGCCCAATTTCTCCTATTCTAACCAATTCGTTCATCAACTTACCAAACTTATCCCTTTCACCATATCCCAAATAAATTACCCTAGCAGGCAATCCTTGGAATTGTATGTATTTATGTGCCTTTTCAATCCAATTAACCAAAAACTTGTTATCGCTAAACATTGCTAATAGCTCATCATCAAGCCTATAAATATCTTTTGGATTACCTGTTAAGCTTGTATATCTAAAAGGCCCCCTTCCCTCTTCAAACAATGGCCTTATAAATAATGGTACATAACCTGGGATTTGGAACGCATCTTTAAATCCTGCATCATATGCCATCCTTCTAATGTTGTTTCCATAATCAAAAGCTATTGCACCCCTCTTTTGGAATTCTACCATTGTTTCAACAGTTTTCTTCATGCTATTCATTGCTAATTCAATGTATTTTTTGGGATTTGTTTGCCTTAATTTATCTGCCTCTTCTAAACTTAAACCTTCTGGTATGTAAATTAATGGGTCATGGGCCGGTGTTTGGTCTGTTACTATATCAGGTATAAATCCTCTCCTTAATAGCTCTGGATAAATTTCAGCTGCATTACCTAATAATCCAATGCTAATTGGTTGTTTCTTTTGCTTATAAGTTAACGCTAAATCCAAAGCCTTATCTATGCTATCTGTCCATGTATCCAAATACTTAAATCTTAATCTCCTATCTATCATTTTCTTATCTACTTCAACTATTATTCCAATGCCTCCATTCATTGTAATTGCTAATGGTTGTGCTCCTCCCATTTCCCCTAGACCTGAAGTTAAAACAATTTTACCTTCTAATGATCCATTAAAGTAAAGCCTTGCTGCTGCAGCAATTGTTTCATATGTACCTTGAATTATTCCTTGAGATCCTATATAATTCCATGAACCTGCAGTCATTTGGCCAAACATTGTTAAGCCTCTTTCTTCTAATTCCTTGAAGTAATTGAAGTCTGCCCACTTCGGGACGAGCATTGCATTGCTAATTAATACCCTTGGTGCATATTTGCTTGTTTTAAAAATCGCAACAGGCTTACCGCTTTGAACAACTAATGTTTCATCTTCATTTAATTCCATTAATGAATCTGCAATTAATTCAAAAGAATTCCAATCCCTAGCAGCTTTACCAGTTCCTCCGTAAACAATTAAATGCTCAGGATCCTTTGCAACGTCTGGGTCTAATACATGGAAAAGCATCCTTAAAATTCCTTCAGTCTGCCAACCTGATTTTGTATGCATTTCCCAACCTTCTATATGCCTAACTCTAAGCCTTTCTTCTGGATTATAATAACCCTCTTGTATCAATTTTAAAATAGGCCTGCCTTCATATTTCTTTAATGTTTCACTACTAACCATGCATAACACCATGATATTATGAATTTTTTAAATATAAATATTGTTCGTTGCAATAAAAA
>DAXV01000016.1:3135-23470 GCA_002506595.1 Acidilobaceae archaeon UBA158 | reverse complement strand
CCTATGGGAGCAATTTGCACTGATAAAGATTATTTATCAGAAACAGGTGTAATGGGTACTTTATCTGGAAATGCTAGGGCTTCTTATGTAGCAATTAAATTATTAGATTTAATAATGGAAGAAGTAACAACGAATAGGGTTCTCAAATTATCAGAAAGAATTAAAAAGCTATTTGATCCTTTACCTTCCTATATAAATAGTATAAGAGGTTCTGGTTTTGTTCTCGGAGTTGAATTTACTAAAGATGCATTAAAAGCGAATTTAAATGAAAAATTTAGAGATGAACTAATTAATAATGGAGTAGTATGTAATTTAGTTGGTAATAATAGAGTTTTAAAAATTACTCCCCCAGTTCTGATAAATGATGATGATTTTAATGCTGGAATTGAAGCTATAGAAAAAACAATTGCTAATTTTACTAAAAATTAGTTTTTACTGTCTTTTTATATCTATTTGTAGCTATTATGATAGCTATTATAATCCATACTATCATAAATGGTATTGTATATATTAATGGTACGCCAATACCTAGAAAAGAGTAATACCATGCTATAATAGATAGTATGGTACCAATAATAGGGACTATTATATGTTTAATTATTGAAAGTTCTTTTAGTTTTTTAGTTAAAAATGGTAAAGATTGATTCACAATAGCATGATAGCCTAAGTTCATTACGGTCATAATTAATGCCCAAAATACTACGGTATAGAAAAATCCTTGCAAAACTCCATAGTAATGAACCATAACAATTTGAGTTATAAGCGATGCCAGAAGAGCAATTATGAAAACTGTAATACTGGCATTAGAAGGAGAACCATATTTTTCATGAACTTTATACAAGAATCTTGGCATTATACCATCTCTTGATAATGAAAATAAAACTCTTTCTGCCGCATTTCCAAAAACTAATGGCGATGTTATTTGGCCGAACAAAGCAATTATTAGAACAGCTAATGCTGTGTAAATACCTAGATATTTTGAAGTTACAACTAAAGCTGGTGCAAAAGAGCTAGCCAAATTGCTTAAATCTGAGGGCGGTACTCCGATTGTAATTGCATACATAACTAGTGTTTCAAATGCAGCTAATGATATTAAGGAGACTATAATAGCTTTCTTTATTGTTGAGTTCGGAAGCTTTGCCTCTTCTCCGAAATGAACAACAGATGAATAACCTATATAAGCAGTATAAGGTCCTACAACTGTTCCTAGAAAGAATCCTGATAATCCTTGAGGAGCTAATTTTATGTTAAAAACTTGAGGAGTATTATAGGGTGATTTAAATATCACATAAAGAGATACTATTAAGATAGCTATAATTTGAAGCACCCCTGATGCTATGGCAAAATCTCTTGAAAGATGTATTCCCAAGTAACTTATCGCAAATACAAAAAATATAACTGCTAGACTTGCTATAAATGGTATATAATATGGCAAAGTTTTATTAAATAATGAACTAGCAGTAACAGGTATAAGCCAACCAAACACAGTCGCTGAAATTATAACTGGACATAACTGGCCTAAAAATTGTATTAAACCAGTTGCATATGGTACTGGATTTTTACCAAGAGCTGATTCTACAAACTTATAAAAACCACCTGCATTTGCTATCTTTGTTGAAAATATATAAACAGCTACTACATTAGTTAGCATCATTAATGTTCCAATAATAAAGGTTAATGGTGCTGTAATTCCTGCATAAGTTAGTGATGTTGTTGAACTAATAATATATATACTTCCTGGAAATATTGCTGCTATACTAAGAAAGACTAATCCTATAAATCCTAAGGATTCTTTCTTTAGTTGAGCCACCTATAATTACCTCCACATAAGTTACACTAGTTAAGTAAGCTTAAATTCTTTAATTTGCTTATACGAAATTAATTAACTATAAATTAAATCTAAATGAAATATAATCTGTTTATCCATGGATTTAATTAATTATGTTTGCTGCAATGTATAATATTATTTAACCATTTAAATCGCTGTACATTTTGTGATTAAAGGTGCAAGTTATTACTTCTCTAGGATTTCTCTTAACTTCCACTTTATGGTAAACGCAAAATCTAGATGTGTTATATTCAACTACTTCATACACTTTTATACCATATTCTTGGGTCTTCAAGCCTTTTTATGAACAAGCTTGCTATAAGACCAAACATTTGAAGTAAATTTGTTACCTTTTTAATAAATTTTCTTCTTTTTTCTCTTCATTTATTATATCACAAGATAAAATGGAATTACTATATGATCTAACATGATCTATTGCAAGTCTGATTATTTTTTCCACATTATTATCGTTAATTTCATATATGGAAAATTTTCCTTTCTTTTCCAATTTAACAACCCCACAATTCTTTAAGCATGATAAATGATGTGAAACTAAAGATTGATTTTTATTTATACCATTTGAAATTTCTTGCACTGTTGCTTCTCTTTTTTCTAAAAGATAGAAAACAATCTCAAGCCTTGTTTTATCTGATAAAGCAGAGAAAAATGACTCAAGCTCTGTTATTAGTGGCTCGTTTTTATTTATATTGCTCATTTTTATCATCAATAATCATGATATAATAGAAGCTTAATAAATTTTTATATGAACAATTATTCATATGTAAATTTATAAAGATAGAATGATTTAATAACATGGTGATGAAATTGAGGATGAACTTAAGGATAGATAAATCAGAAATAGAAGGGAAGGTTTGTGAGAATTGTGGTAAACCGTTAACAGTTGAAGATGTTTATGCAAGAAAAATAGGCAATGAAATACATTATTTTTGTTGTTCTCATTGCGCAGATGCATTTGAAAGGAAAATGAAGTAATGGCGATAATAATGAAGGATTTGGTAATAATAGGTTATGGCGCAGCAGGATTTGCTTCTTTAATAAAAGCCAATGAATTGGGCATAAAACCTATTTTGATTGGAGAAGGACCTATAGGAGGTACATGTGTAAATGTAGGATGCGTACCGAGCAAAAAGATGTTAAATATTGGAGAAGTTTATTATAAATCAAGAAAATATATAAAACATGATATTTATCCCCCATTTCTTGATTCTTTTAAGGAAAAAGATCTTTTGATATCTGAATTAAGAAAAAAGAAATATGAAGATGTAATTTCATCATCAGATGTAGAAATAATTGAAGGAAAAGCCCATTTCATTTCTCCTCATGAAGTTAAGGTGGGAAATCAAATAATAGAAGGTAAAAAATTTATAATAGCAACAGGATCTTCTCCAAAAATCCCTAAAATATCTGGATTAGATAAAGTTGGTTATTGGACAAACAATGAAGCGCTATCTCCTGATAGGAAAATAGATTCCTTAGCTATAATAGGAGGAGGTCCTTTAGGATTAGAATTTGCACAAATGTATAAAAGACTAGGGGTCGATGTTATTGTTTTTGAGGCATTACCTGTTTTACTTTATGGTTGGGAACCTGAAATATCATTAATGGCAGAAAAAATTTTAAGAAGTGAAGGTATTGAAGTAGTTACTAATGTTAAAGTAAATGAAATTAAAAAGGGAGATGGTAAAATAATAGTAACAAACAAAGGGGAAGTAGAAGTTGATGAGATACTTGTTGCAACAGGAAGAAAGCCAAATGTCGATTTGAATTTGGAAAATGCCAAAGTAGAATTAAATGAAAATCATGGGATTAAAGTAGATGAAGAATTAAGGACAAGCAATAAAGATATTTATGCAGCTGGAGATGTTATTGGAGGAAAGATGTTAGAAGCTTTAGCAGGGAAACAAGGTACGATAGCTGCTGAAAATGCTATAATGGATTTCCATAAAAAGATAGATATGTTAAGCGTTCCTCAAGTAGTGTTTTTACAGCCTAATATAGCAAATGTTGGATTAACAGAAAGCGAAGCAGAAAAAATCTATAAAATAAAAACTAGCAAAGTCATGATGGAAGAAATAGCAAAGGCAAACATAATAGGAGAAGTTGAAGGATTTATTAAGATGGTAATTGAGGAGGAAAGCAAGAGAATTTTAGGGGTTCATTTGGTTTCTGAGAATGGGGCTGAAATAATTAATGAAGCAGCATTAGCAATTAAAATGAAAGCCAATATAGATGATATAATTGATACCATACATGTATTTCCAACAATGGGTGAATCTTTTAGAATTGCCGCATTAAGCTTCAAATCTGATATAAAAAAGATGAGTTGTTGCATTTGATAATAGGATAATTGAAAATTAATTTTAAAAAGAAATCTATTATTATTTATAAATAGAGAATTTATGTTAAATTTTCATATTTATAAATAGAGAATAAATTCTATATGTATACAACTTGTATACATATAGTACAATATACATAGCTTAAATAATACAATCTGACTCTTATAAAAATTTAGATATACCGTAGGTGACTAAATATGTCTAAAGAAAATAAGGATTCGTTGGTGATGTGGGCCACAGCATCTATACTCTTTGTGATTGCTCTAATGATGCTCTTTGGAGGTATATATATGCAAGTAGTACTCCATCAAACAAAAGCTCCTTTAATACTTGGGATTGTTGCAGGTTTATTACTTGCTATACCGCTTGAAATTTGGAACTTTTCAGACCCTGATACGTTGTTTAGAGTAATGGCGTTTCAAGATAGGTTTTTAATGGTATGTTTTGGTTTTGCAATAGGCTTAGGTGCAATATTATTATATGGATTAAATCTATTCGTTCCACATCCCAACTTCGGAATAAAAGACTTCTTCGTTCCAGGAATAATTGTTGGTGGTCTCATTTTCGGTATAGGCGTTGGGCTTGCAGGTTATTTCCCAGGTACAATTTGGATTGCTCTTGGCCAAGGTAGAAGAGATGCATTATATGCTGTTATAGGTGGACTACTCGGTGCATTTACATGGTCTATGATCTTCGGTGCTGCAAGAGGATTCTTCTGGGATACATTAAACTTTGGTCCAATAACATGGGCTACCTTAGTTGGCTTAAATACAAGGGTAGGCATGTTTTTGGTAAGCATAGTCTTTGGTATAATATTGCTTTTATTATTTTTCTTATTACCCAGATTCCCTAAACAACCGATTAGACAAAACTGTTTATTGCATATAGCTGGAAAGAATAAAGAAGTTACAAGATTTGAAGATGTTATAAGAGAGGAAAAAGAAAAGTATCCAAGAGCTAGAGAATTTGTAACAAAAATAATAAATGAGAGTAGTATATGGAATGCTAGATATGTGGTATTTTTGGGTCTTGAATTTACTATAGCAGCAGTGGCAGTAATAATTTTGCATCAAATTTTTGGTGAATCTACTACATATTCATGGATAGGCGCTCAGTTATCATATTTAGTAAATCCAAAGTGGGCTGCATTAAATCCATATTTTGAACTATTTGGAGGAATGCATTTAGTAAATGGAGTTCCTGTAAACAAACCATTTAGTGAAATTGGATGGGAACCATTCTCTGATCTAGGCACATTTTTAGGAGGATTAATTTCATCAATATTCATAACAAGAAGATTCATGGGGTTTAAGCAACAAATTCCAAAAGTATGGGAACACAGATTTGGTTTAGATCCTAAACTAAGAGCTTTAGGTTCATTTATAGGAGCTTTTCTTGTATTATTTGGAGCAAGAATGGCTAATGGTTGTGCTTCAGGCCATATATTAAGCGGGAATATACAAATGGCAGTCTCAAGTTTTGTCTTTATGATATTTGTCCTAATAGGTGCTTGGATAGCATTATATTCAGTGTTGCATTTAAAGATAAACGGATGGGGTTATAGATAAAAATTAAATATTTAAATTTTATTTATTTTTTATTAATAAATTTATTATATTTAGGAGCTTGATATCTTCGTTATAATTTGCAATTACCTGAACACCCACAGGAAGGTTATTTATTTCTAGTTCAGGTATAGAGACTGAAGGGGCTTCTGCATAGGAAGAATAAACTGTATAATAAGTTAATATAGATCTAATTATACCATCTTCTTTTCCCAATACATCTTCAATAGTTGGCGCAGGAATAGGAGTAGTAGGAGTTAATAGGACATCATATTTTTTAGAAATCTTCTTCAGTTCTTCTTTTATTAATATTTGATAACTTAGCGCCTCTAAATAATCAACTGCTTTGTATTCTAAGCCCTTTTCAAGCAATCTTCTTACATCAGGAAAATATTGATCCCAATTATCCTTGTTTTTTATATGAACAGATGTAGCCTCGCTATATCTAATTATTGGATAATAATTCAAGTATTTTTGAGCAATTGGCATATCTACAAATTCATAATCAATCCCTAATTTGGCAACATAATCTAAAAATTTATTTTCTACCTTTTCTATGAGCTCATTGTTGTATTGTTTTAGATTTTCTGGTAATTTATACCATTTTGGAATACCTATCTTTATTTTTTTAATATCAATTTTTTTGAATAAATTTAGTTTAAAAGATATATTTAGAATTTGATTAAAATCATTTGAAAGGAAGCCTATTGTATCAAAAGATTTAGCTAACGGGAACACACCTTCAGTATTTATTTTATTATAACTTGGTTTATATCCATAAACTCCACATAAAGAAGCAGGTATTCTAATAGAGCCTGCAGTATCAGTTCCTATAGCAATTGGAACAATATTTGCAGCAACTGCTGCAGCAGATCCTCCGCTACTTCCTCCAGAAATTCTATAAATATCGTGGGGATTTTTTGTAGGCCCAAAAATACTCGAGGTAGTTGTTACACCAGAAGCAAATTCATGTGTATTTGTTTTTCCTATGACAACATAACCAAGTTTCTTGATCTTTTTTATTATATATGCATCATTTTTTGGGATAAAGTTTTGGTATAATTTTGAGCCCATAGTTGTTTTTATTCCTTTTGTAAATATAATATCCTTAACTCCTATGGGAATCGGCTCAATACCATTTTTCTCTAATTCTTCAGCTTCATTTATTGCGTTTTCATTGAATGTAACAATTGCGTTTATTTTATTGTTTAATTCTTTGATTTCTTTAGAAAATATTTTTTCAATTAATTCTAATTTTTTCAATTTTTTAACACCTTATAATAGATTTTAATTTATTAGTTATAAGTTTTATTATGCATAAAAATTTTGCGTTTATGGATAAGAAATAAATATGATTACAAAATAATGAAAGGAACGTAAGATTCAAATATGATAAATAGCTTAATTTATTTTCTTTTAGTAAAATTTTATCTGGGAGAAGAAATGTCTAAAGAAACATTATTAATAATAGGTGGCGGAGATGCAGGAATGACTACCGCGTCTTGGGCAAGAAGAAGGAAGCCAGATATGAATATAATTGTATTTGAAAAAACACATATGATTAGCCATGCTCCTTGCGGCTTACCTTATTATATAGAAGGATTGTTTGATAATGAAAATCTGTTATCAGCATATACTCCTGAAGAATTTGAAAAGGAAAGAAATGTGAATGTGAAGACAAATCATGAAGTGGTGGAATTCGATTTTAATAATAGAATTGTTTATGTTAAGAATAAAAATGGAATTGATAAATATGAATATGACTATTTAACTTTAGCAATGGGAGCAAAACCAAAGAAAGTCAGACATTATGATGAGGATTCTAATATTATTTATGTTCATCATCCGGCTAATGCAGTTGAAGTTAAAAAAAGAATAGCTGGCTTAAATAATATTGCCATATTAGGTGGGGGTATATTAGGAGTTGAATTGGCTGAGGCTTTGCTTAAAAACGGGAAAAATGTATTTCTAATACATAAAAACAATTATTTGTTAGATAAGATGTTAGATGAAGATATGGCTTCATTTATTACTAAGTATGTTTCTAATTATGTAAAATTGAGACTTAATGAAGAAGCATTGGAAATAAAAAATGGTGGAAAGATTATAATTACAAACAACAACAAATACGAAGTTGATGGTACTATTGTTGCTATTGGCGTTGAACCTAACACAGATTTAGTCGATAAAAGACTTCTCGGAGAAACAAGGGCTATAAAGACAGATGAATATATGAGAACAAAATATAAAGATGTTTATGCAGTTGGTGATATAGCTGAATCAATAAACATCTTAACTAAAAAACCTGATTGGCAGCCTTTTGCTCCTGTTGCGGGAAAAATGGGATTTACTGCAGGGAATCATATAGGAGGGGTAAACTATAAATTTCCAGGCTTAGTTGGAACTGCAATAACTAAATATAAAGATTATTTCATAGCAAAAACAGGCTTAACTGAAAAAGAAGCTAAGAAAAATGGAATAAAAACTATTTCAACTATTATAAAATCTACTACAAGAGCTAGATATTATCCAGGAGGCAAAGATATAATAGTTAAATTAATTGCAGAAGAAAACACTCAAAAAATTATTGGAGGTCAAATTATAGGAAGTGAGGAAGTTTTGGGTAGAATAGATATGATTGCATTGGCAATAATGAAATCTAATACGTTATACGATCTATTTTATTTAGAACATGCATATGTACCAGCAATATCAAGGAGTTGGGATCCTGTTATATTGGCAGCAAGATCTTTGTTAACAAAATTTTAAAAATCTTCTTGCACATTATTTCCTTTAACCATATCAACAAATATCTGTCCTATTTCCCATAATTTAACTGTATCATGTTCATTTGGTCTTGGTCTTGAGGATAAATATACTCCATATGGCTCACGTGTATTTCCTTTTTTCATTCCATATGGCGAAAATACTATAAATTCATCTACATTCCTTATAACATTTAGCAACATCTTATCAATTGCATTATAAATTTCACATGACTTATCATTTAACCTTTCTAAGGCAGTTATTCCGGCAATAATAGGTCCATTATCAATATTTTCTAATATTTCTTTTGTTACTCCATCTATTTCTTCTTGATATGGCAGATTTGAATCCAATTTTATACTATATGTTCCATATGTTGGATTACTAATTGGTACATTAATTAATACAGGATTTATTAGTTTTATTAATGGAAGCTCTTCAATTTTATCGAAGCCAGTCTTCTTTATATTAAATATAGAAAGCCATGATGAAATAGCATTTTGAGGTGGATTATTTTCTACAACTCCTCGAAAAGAATTATCTAAAAGGTACAAAAGGGTTTTTGGTCTACATATCATGAATTCTCCATAGCTTAATGCATTAATTCCAATTAATGTAACTTTGCTTGTAGCCATTTTATCCTCTCCTCTAAAACTTCATATGGAACAACTCCTACAATTCTATCAACAGGTTCCCCATTTAAGAATAATAATGTTGTTGGTAAACTCATTATATAATATTTACTTGCTGTAATTGGAGATTCATCTGCATTAACTTTCACAAACCTTATGTCTGTATATTTAGTTGAAAGATCTTCTAACATTGGAGAGAGCATATGGCATGGAGCACACCATGGAGCCCAGAAATCAACAACTACAGCTTTATTTTTTGAAATAAACTCTTCAAAATTATTATCATTTAATTCTATAGGTTCTGTAGTTTCATTATTGCTATTCTCATTATTCTTTTTTGTAGATTCTTTGATTATCTCTATAGCTTTTCTAGACAATATTTCCTTTAATTCTGGATCATATTCAGACATATACACATCGCCTTAAATAATTGAGTTGAATTAACAATTTAAAAAAGTTACTATAAATTATTAATATCTAGTATTTAAAGTTTTAATATAATTTAAAAGTTTTTATTATATGTTAACTATAAATTTTTTAGTAATACATAATATTATAACAATTTAGAGGTATTATTATAGGTTAAATTAGTATAAAGTACAATGAGCTTAATAAGCCCAGTTATAGCATTTTCTAATAGAAATCTAGGAGGGCATGAACTTAGAAGTGAATGAGAAATCCCGTAGTGATGTGGACTTTATTGTAGGAAAGCATGTTTATGGTAGCTTATACGGTTTAAAACCAGAAATTGCTGATGATGAAGAACTAATAAGACAAACTGTTCTTGATGCAGTAAAGGCTGCAAATGCAACCCTAATACAATTAATGAGCTGGAAAATACCGGGGATTAAGGGCGGAGTTTCTGTGATGGCTTTAGTAAATGAAAGCCACATAGTTGTGCATACTTGGAAAGAGTATAGATATGCAACAGTAGATGTATATACATGTGGTAATCATACGAATCCAGAAAAAGCATATAAGTTAATTGTAGAAAGATTAAAGCCTCAATACTATTCTTACAATTATGCTGATAGAACACAATTCCCGGCATCTAGTCCAGTTAAAAAAGATGAAATAATGGAAGCAGTTCCACGTTAATTACTTATGTTTAATTTTTAATATTTTCATGTAGTGTGTGGTTTTCCGCTTAGTTGTTCAACAGCATGGTTTGCTATATTTATTAATATATTCAATGAAATGTTAACAGCAGATGGATTACCTGGGCTAACAGCTACTAAACTCTTATTAATTATAAATGCTGATGCCCTACTTAATACTACTCTATAGCCAACTTCATCAAAGCTTTTTAATCTATGCATTTCTCCAAATCCTGGCAATTCTTTTTTTGCAATAGATTTAACGACATCTACGCTTATATCTTTTGGTGAAATTCCAGTACCGCCTGTTATTAAAATTATATTTGCTAGATCTAATGATTTGTTTAAAGCGTTTATTATGTCTTCTTCATTATTTTTTACTATAGTTTTAAAAACAAGTTCATGATTATTTTCTTTTAAAGTCTTTTCTACAATAGGAGTTATTTCATCTTTTTTTCTTCCTTCATAAACACTGTCGCTTGTAACAATTAACGCAAATTTTACCATTTTGTCACCCATAATTAAGATTTTGAAGAAAAATTAAAACCTATATCTTCATAATTTAATTGGTGAAAAGATTGAGCATAACCTTAACAATTCCGAGTGATGTAAAGGCTCATGTAGGAATTATAGGCGGTTCTGGATTATATCAAGCTGATATAATAGAAAATCCAAAAGAAGTCAAGGTTTATACTCCATATGGAGAGCCTAGTGATTACATAACTGTTGGAGAGATCAAGGGAGTAAAAGTAGCATTTTTACCTAGGCACGGTAAGGGTCATAGATATCCTCCACATAAGGTTAATTATAGGGCAAACATATGGGCATTGAAAACATTGGGGGTTAAACATATTATCAGCGTATCAGCAGTTGGAAGCTTAAATGAAAATATGAAGCCCGGTGACTTTGTTATACCAGATCAATTTATAGATATGACAAAAACAAGAAACTATACCTTCTTTGATGGTCCAACAACAATTCATGTTAGTATGGCCGATCCTTTTTGTAAGTATTTAAGCAAAAAGCTTTATGAATCATCCAAGTCCTTAGGATATACATCTCATTTAGGAGGGACATATATATGTATAGAAGGTCCAAGGTTTTCTACAAGAGCTGAAAGTAGAGTTTGGAAAGAGGTCTTTAAAGCAGATATAATTGGCATGACCTTAGTACCTGAAGTAAATTTGGCATGCGAAGCTCAATTATGTTATTCTACTTTGGCTATGGTAACAGATTATGATGTTTGGGCTGAAAAACCAGTGACTGCTGTTGAGGTAGAAAAGGTTATGAATCAAAACATAGAAAGAGCTAGAAAAATACTTTATGATGTAATTCCAAAATTATCTGAAAATCCTATAGAAGAGGAATGTAGTTGCTGTAAGGCGTTAGAGCATGCAATACAATGATTTAAAAAACAGTTTAATAAAAGCTATTAATGTGGCAAAATCAATAAAGAAACCTGAAATAAAAGATAATATATTAATAATATCTGATTATTTATCAAGGCCTACAGGTAAGATTTTATATATTGGATTGTTGTCATCTGGTAAAAAAGCAACATTATTAACGCCAACAGAAGCAGTTTTGTATTCGTTACCATATTATGAGAACTTTAATAAGGCTATAATATTTTCTATGAATTCAAAAGATTCGAGATCGGTACACGCAGCTGAAGTAGCTAAAGTAATGAATTTAGATGTTGAATTTATTTCTCCTAAGATGGAAAACGCGTTAGAAGAAAGGCTTGAGTATCTAGGAGTTAAAAGAATTCTTATAGAAACCGAATTTCCAATAATTACTTCTAGTATTGCATCGCTTTTATGGATTCCTAGCGATTTAGGAGAAAGATATGAAAGAATTAAAAAAGAAATCGATGAATTAGAAGGCTCTATCGATTGGCTAAATGAAAAATATAGATCAAATATTGAAAAAATTAAAAAATTAAATGAGGATTTTGCTATATTTTATACACCGTCAACAGAGGCAGGAGCAATTTATGCATATAATATAATGCAGAACTGTGCATTTGCCTTGCCAATAGAGTTTTTAAAGAACAAAATTAAATATAGAAAAATATTATTAACGTCTAGCGTAGACTCATCAGATTTTAAGGACTTAATTTTAATGTTTAAAATTGATTATTCTGGTAATGAATTAATAGAATTCAATACTGATCCAATAACAGTTGGATTATATTCAATGCTATTTATATCTTTGATTTCTAATAAACTTTTATAGGTGTACGTAATGAATATGAAGCAATCAATAGTGTTGAGGAAGGACTTACAAATGGGTCATGGTAAGGCAGCAGCTCAAGCTTCTCATGCAAGTTGTGATGCAATTTTTGAGATTATAGATTCTAATAGAAAGGATTGGAAAGAATGGTTAGATTTATGGAAGAGACAAGGTCAAATGAAAGTAGTATTAAAAGTTAATTCAAGAGAAGAAATAGAGGAAATATACAATCAGGCATTACAGCTAGGATTGCCTTGTTCTATTATAAGCGATGCAGGAAGAACACAATTACCTCCTGGTACTATTACTGCTGTAGCAATTGGACCAGGCCCAGAAGAAATTATAGATAAGATAACAGGTAAGCTTAAATTATATTAAAAAATATAGTTATAATTTATTAAATTTAAGAAACAACAAACTTTTAATGTTTAAAGTATGAATTTATTGGGGATAATAATTGCCTAAAGTGCCAGTTAAACTAGTGAGTTGGTCTGAAATAGTTGATTGGGCATACAATTTAAGCAAATTAATAGAAGATTCAAAATTTGATCCTGATATTATAGTTGCAGTTGCCAGAGGCGGTTATGTGCCTGCTAGACTTTTATGTGACTTTTTGGGTGTAAGTGATTTATTAAGTGTTCAAAGTCAACATTGGGTAGAGGCAGCAAAGGTTACACAAAAAGCAATATTAAGGCATCCATATAAGATTGATGCAAATGGTAAAAATATACTTGTAGTTGATGATATAGTTGATACTGGAGAAACATTAAAATTAGCTAAAGAATTTATTGCAGAAAGCTGGAATCCTAAAGATGTTAGAACAGCATCTTTGCAATGGATTAGTTCAGTTGCCAAATATAAACCAGATTATTATTTAATAGAAGTTAAAGATTGGTCTTGGTACCAATATCCATGGACTAGATTGGAGGATATTATGGAATTTATAGAGAGAATATTTAAAGAAGATGAAAGAGCTAAAAAAGGTTTGGACTATGAAGAATTAAGAAAGATTTTTATAGAATGGTATGGAATTAGTGATAAAGACCTAGGAGAATATTGGAATTTAGCCTTTAGCAAATTAATTTCAAGAAAAATAATTTCAAAGAATGATGAGAAATATTACTATGAATTACAAAGGAAATAATTTTAAAAATTTTATAATATTTAATTTTAATAAATCTACATGAGTTGTTTTACTTTTATAATGAATGAATTTTGGTCTAAGGTTCTTGCGGTCTCTATAACAGTATCTCCTGCTCCTATAATACCTTCCTTTCTTAGATAATTTTCTGTTAAGCTTAAACCTTCTTCTTCATTGCTAGATTGACCAACAATTAATGGTTTAATTCCATAAAATATGTTAAGTTTCTTTGCTGTAGATTCATCAGGCACACCTGTATAAATGGGCTTTGATGGTCTAAATCCTGCAATAAATCTTGACATATCTATAATTGTTGCATAAGATATAATTTCAGCCCCTATGTCATTAGCTAAATCTACAACACCTTTTGCAATTTTTGCATCAGGCATATCGCTTACTTCTGTTTTGTTTGGTGTAATATGTTTTTGAGCTTCCTGTATAACTCTACTTAACCAAATGATCACTTGGACTGGGTATTTTCCTACAGAAGTTTCAGATGTTACTAGAAAACCATCAACTCCTTCTTCAACAGCTTTATATACATCTGAAATCTCTCCTCTTGAAGGAACAGGTCTTTCTACCATGCTCATAAATATTTCAGTTGCTAAAATAACTGGTTTTAGTTTTCTTCTTGCGCTCTCTATTATTTTCTTTTGTATCATTGGTAATTCCTCGAGTGGAAAATGCATCCCTAGATCTCCTCTAGCAACTACTATTCCATCAGCAGCTTCGCTTATCTCATCAATATTTTTAACTCCACTTGGAGTTTCTATTTTTGCTAATAGACCAATTTTATCTGCTCCTTGTTTTTTAAGTGATTCCCTTATTATGTCTATATGTTTAGAATTTCTAACAAAACTAACCATAACATAGTCAAAGTCTTTAGTTGCTATGAACTTCATATCATTTAAGTCTTTATCTGTTATAGGGGGCATATCAAATTCTTTTCCAGCTATTACAACACCCTTTCTTGGCTCTAATAGATCACCTTCTATTATTCTTACCTCAGCTGAATCTTTTTCAACAATTTCTACTTCAGCAGAAACTTTTCCATCATCTATTAATATCTTGTCTCCCTGTTCAATAGAGGAAAAAAACACTCTATTATCTATAGGAATCCCATCAATTTTAGAATTTTCATATTTTAATACTATATTTTGACCTTGTTGTATTTTAACTGGTTCAAAATTACCTAATCTAACTCTTGGCCCTTCTAAATCAGCAATTTTCGTTACAGTGATTCCTAACTCATTAGATGCTTTATTAATTAGATCAATAAAATCTCCCCATTGTTTTTGGTCTCCATGACTCATATTTATTCTAAATGCATCAGTTCCGCTTGCAATCATTTTTCTAATAACATTATAATCATAATTCGATGGCCCAACTGTTGCAACTATCTTAAGTAATCTCATTAAATTTCACCTCAAATAACCTAATTCTCTCAACCTTCTCAATATAGTATTTTCTTCTCCTATTTCTTTAGCAGCTTCTACAATTTTATCCTCATTTATTCTGATTTTATTTTTCTTTATTATATTTAAAATATCTTTCAATTTTTCTATATCTTCTTCCTTACCTGAATATGATTTTAATGCCAAATATTGTTCAATGCTAATTGATTTAAGTCTTAAATCGTTAATATCAATTCTTTGAGCATTATTTATAAATGAGTCTGGAATATAAAAGTCATAAAGATTCTCATATAAATCCAAGTTTATTTCCTCATTAAAGATTACAGCTGTAATTCTTGGAGTACCTAGCCATGTTTTACCATATATCCATTTATTTTTATTTGCAAGTTCTTCATAAAAGTTTTCATTTTCTAATATGCTTGGTGATTCAACAAAAAGATCTATATCCTCTCCTAAATCTTCACTTTTTGCGTTTAATAGAACAACAGAATCTCCTATAAGTGTAAATTTAACACCTTCATCTAATAATTTTCTCAATATTTCTACAAACACCTTTAACGAAACCAATTTAGACCCCAAAAAATAAGATAATAAAAGATAATAAAAAAGATATATTAATTTATGAAGAAGGAGCAGGATAAACTGGTTTGCCATTCGCTAAGTTTGGAGGCCATAATAATACAACTTTAGCTGTACCATTTGGATATACCCAAATTTGAGCTGGTAATGGATTTTCTCCAACCTGCATCCCATATTGGGTTACATTAAATAATCCATCTATAGTTGTAATTTTTCCGCTTATATCGTTTAATACTGCTGCCTTTATAGCAGTTTGATTTAATGTACCAGCATCTTGTATTGCTAGACCTATTATCAAACCTGCATTAAATCCTGCTATTGATAAGAAATTGGGAGGCGTATTTGGATATGTGCTGTTCCATAACTTATAGAATTCCGTTAAATTGGGGCCATAATTTGGTGTGTAGCTAACTAATGGAGGATATGCTAATGTAAAGGTTCCATTCATATTAGCCCCAACTGATTGTAAGAAATCCGGTAATAGTTGTCCGGGGAAGTTAGTTAAGACCATTGGGAAGTGATAGCCTGACGAAGCAACTTGATTTAAGAATGATATATCATCTGTAGGATATCCTAATTCTATAACAGCTTGAGGCTTTACACTTGCTATTGTTGCTATATAGCTTGAGAAATCAGTTGTTGATGTTGGGAAGCTTTCATTAAGAACAGCTGTAATTCCATATTGTTTAAAGAAAGTCCCTAAGAAGTAATCNNTTTGCTGCATAAATAACAGCAACTTTTGTTATATTTAATGAATGTAAGAAAGGTGCAACATAAGTAACGAAATATGGTGAAACGGGTAGAGATGTTAAGATTATGTATGGATTATTAGTGAAGAAAGCATATGAAGAACCTGTTACATCCCAAAGTAGTACATGGCTAGCATTAGCATATGTAACTGCAGGTGCTGTTAACACAGAACCAAAATCTGCTACCAATACGTTAACATGATTAACTGTAACTAATTGTTGATAAAGTGATTGTGCTGTTGTAGGATTGCTTTGATCATCATATGCTATTATTTTAACCGGTATCTTTTTACCATATTCTTTTACATAAATTCCTCCGCTTTCATTAATCCACTTAGCCCATACTTGCAATCCTTCATACTCCGGCATTGATGATGATGCAAAACTTCCGCTAGATGCATATAATGTACCAATTAAAATATATGGTGGGGCTGAAACTGTTGAAGTTGTTGTGGAAGTAGTTTTCTTTGTAGAGTAATAATATGCAAGTGATCCTGCAACAATAATTACAATGACAACAACGACAATTGCTATCAATGCTCCTGTAGAAATTGCTTTATGCCTAACTTTATTCAAAATTACATACACCCCATATTTTCTGAATTTTTATAGATAAATCAAAGTATAAAAACTTTTTATATACCATTTTCTATAAATAATTAAATACTTTCTTAGATACAGATAAAATAGGATAAGGGGGGATAGATGTTACAAATAATATCATTAACAAAAACATTTGGAAAATTAAGAGCCGTGGATAATTTTAGCATGGAAATAGAAAAAGGTGAAGTTAAAGCCCTTATAGGTCCAAATGGAGCAGGTAAAACAACTGTAGTAAACTTAGTTACAGGTGTCTTAACTCCAGATAGTGGAAAAATAAGAGTTGATAACTATTGTTTACTAAAGCTTCCTCCACATAAAAGAACAAAAATGGGAATTGCAAGAACATATCAAATTCCAAAACCTTATCCAAATCTAACTGTGCTAGAAAATGTATTAGTCAGCTCATATTTTGGTGCAAATTTAAAAGGAGAGGAGGCAATGTCAAATGCCATTGATAGCCTAAAATTTATAGGCATATATTCTTTAGCCGATAAATATGCAAAAGAATTAAATTCAGAACAACAAAAACTTTTGGATTTTGCTAGGGCTTTAGCAACAAGACCAAAATATATAATGATAGACGAAATAGGAGCAGGTTTAGGAGTTGGAGAACAAGAAGAGATTGCATCTAAAATAAAAGAATTGGGTAAAAAGGGATATGGAGTTTTATATATAGGCCATTTAATGAAAATGGTTAAAGCAGTTTCAGACAAAGTAATAGTAATGAATGAGGGTAAAAAATTGTTTGAAGGAACTTATGAAGAAGCAGTAAATAATGATGAAGTTATAAAAATTTATCTAGGTGAAAAATATGCTAAAAGTTGATCATATTTCTTCAGGTTATGGAGATTTAAAGATTATTAAAGATGTTACATTTGATGTAAATAACAATGAAACAGTGCTTATTTTAGGTTTAAATGGAGCAGGTAAAACTACATTATTAAAATCAATATCAGGTTTTGTAAAACTTTTTTCTGGAAAAATTTTCCTTGATAACAATGATATAACAAAATTAGATGCATATAAAAGAGCAAAATTAGGAATAACTATGATTATGGAGCAAGCTATTTTTCCAGATTTAACGGTAAGAGAAAATATGGAAATAGCCTATTCAAAAACAAAGAATTCAAAGTTTAATGAAGAATTGAATAATACATTAAAAACATTCCCTGAATTAAAAACATTCTTGAAAATTAAGGCCCAGGCATTATCTGGAGGGCAAAGAAAAATGCTTTCTATGGCTATGGCCTTGCTATCTAAACCAAAGTTATTGATATTAGATGAACCATCATCAGGCTTATCTCCATTAATGGTTTCTAGGGTTGTAAAATATGTAGGCTTGTTAAAAGAGAACGGGATAACTATATTGATTGCAGAACAAAACCCATCTTTTATTGATATTGCAGATAAAGTAATTGTATTAGATTCCGGTACAATAAAATTAATGGGTAAAGCATCAGAAATAGTAAATAATAATGAAGTGAGAAAAACATTTTTCCAGGTTACATAAAAATTATGAATTTTTTATGGCATATTCTTTTTAATATATTTTCTGATTACTTGAGCTATTCCTCCAGGTAAAAACAGTATTAAAATTATTAATAATATACCAAAGAATAATTGGACATAATATGTATAAGATATACTGAAATATTGATAGATGCTATATAAAATTGCTGTTCCTATTATGGGGCCTAATATAGTTCCTAGTCCACCAAATAGGACAAACGCGATTATATATACTCCAAGGGTTAATGTAAAAACGGTTTCTGGATAGAAAAATGAAGAGTACCAACCATATAATGTACCTGCAATACTAGCTATTAATGCACTTATTATCCATGCAAGTCCTCTAGTAACAGGTACATTAACACCATCTAGGTATGCTGATATAACGCTGTCTTTGATGGCTCTTAGAGATAGACCAAACCTGCTTGATTTAATAAACGCTGTCAAGAAAATAACAAAAACTAGAAATATTATTGATATTATATAAGTAAGGTTGGGGTTGTATATAGTAACTAAAGAAGCTCCTAGAGCTCCATTAGTATATTTAGAGAGATCTGGAGATTGAATTAAATAATACATTCCCTCAAATGCTGCAAGAGTTGCTATAGCAAAGTAATGCGATTTTAATCTAAACAGTGGTAATAGGACTAATGCCACTATTAAATTTAAAACAAAACCAAATGCAAATGCTTCCCATGGAGCTAATCCTATCCTCATACCAATATATACTCCATAAGCTCCCATACCAAAAAATACCATATAACCGAAAGGTAAATATCCTGTAAGTCCATATATTAGGTTTAAGCCTAGAGCGACAATAGTTATTATTATTAGGTTAAAGAAGAATGCCTTGTTTGAATATATTTCAGGCCCTCCAAATGCTAATGCAATCATTACTATTGATATTAATAGAGCAGAAATGTAATTTTTTTCAAACTTCACGTTGTACACCTCCTAAAATGCCTCCGGGTCTGATAACAACTATTGCAAGTAATGCAAAAAATGTTATGGCAAGACTTAATCCTGACATGTAGACTTGTAAAAATTCATAGAATACACCGAAAACCAAACCTCCAATTATTGTGCTTAATGGATTACCTAATGCCCCAATAATAACTATTGTAAATGCTATTATAGTAATAAAATCTCCCATGCTTGGATAAATTGTACCCAATATATAGGGTCCTATAGCTCCTGCCATTCCTGCTACTCCGAAGCCATAAGCAAAAGTGATTAATGTGACCCATCTCGGATTAATGCCAAAACTTATTGCTTGTTCTTTATTTTGCATAAGCGCTTTGGTAGCTTTGCCTAACATTGTTTTGTTTAAGTATAAATATGTTATAGCAAGTATTGCAGCAGATAATGCTGATATAGCTAGATAAATTTTAGGAGTTCTGAATCCAAGTAGTACAAATGATCCTCCTAATAAAGCATTATCTGGTAAAGCATGATAATAGTTTCCAAATATTAAAAAAGAAATAGCTTCAATTGCTAAAGAGAGCCCAAAGAATGCAGTAAAAGAATTCATTTCCGGATCATTGCTTGATTCTAATTTTGGTACGAAAGCAAAATAAATTAATACTCCTAACAAGAAAAATATTGGAAAAGCTATTACAAAACTTAATCCTACCTTTATACTATAATATATTAAAAAATAATAGGCCATATAAGAACCTAACATTACGATATCTCCATGAGATAGATTTATCATCCTTACAACTCCAAAGACTAAATTCAATCCCAATGCCATGAATGCATAATAAATTCCTAAAAGTAGGCCTATGACAATTGTATATGGTAATAGACTCGGTACGGCCAAATGCACACACCTTTGTGTATCGAAATTTACATAT
>DAXV01000016.1:196-3113 GCA_002506595.1 Acidilobaceae archaeon UBA158 | reverse complement strand
GTCAATAGACACTATATATTTAGACTTATTTTGACCTTAAACAAATAAAATATGTGTAAGAGAACTATTGAAGTGAGAAATAATGAAGGCGCATGATGCATTAAGGAAAACATTTCTCAGATTTAATATACAGGCAGATCCATATACGCTATTGGAACTTGAAAATTTTGTGATAGTAAGCAGAAATAAAGATAAAAATAGTAAATATTATCAAACTCTTGTGTCTAATTTGGAATTAGTTCTAACTAGACAAGAAATAGATAATGCTAAAGATATTTCAAAAAAGATGGCAGATTATATCATGAATTTATGTAAAGATGGGTGTGAGTAGTGCAGCTTGAAGATAAGCAATTAATGAGGCTTCTATCAAATAGTAATCCTCTAATAATTCATCATTGGGATGCGGATGGAGTAATTTCTGCAACTACCTTAGCTAATTATATAGGTCAAGGGATAGACTTTGAATCTCCTCCTTTTAAATATAATTTAGATAAAAATTATCTTGAAATTTTATCTTTAAAATCAGAAAGTCATGATATAATTATTATTGTTGATCTTAATTTGCCGTCAAAAGTATTAGCGGAAATTAGTTCAATTACTAATAAACCAGTTATTTCTATAGACCATCATACAACCAATGATATCCCAAAATCATTGTCTATAGTTTATTATAATCCAGCAAAAAATGGTGATCCAGAAGGATTATGGCCAAGCGCTGCTCACGTGGTTGCTATCTTAACTGGTATATATGATCCGCTTCTTATTTCATCCAGTATAGCTGGTGATTTAGATAATGAGGCAAAAAATAATAGGATTTTTAAAAAATATATGGATGAAATAGGATTGGATCCTGAAAAAGATTTTGACATACCTAAAGATTGTGCAATGCAGATTTGGGGTGCAGAAGCTTTAGGAAAAATAGATATTATAAAAAATCTACCTTCTGTATTGGCCTATGGAGGCATAGATCCTTGCGCGGCATTAATGAGAGATCCAGTATTAACAACATTAAGAAATGAAGCAGAAGAAGAACTAAATAATTTAATTAATAAAGCTGATACACAATTAGAAAAAATTACCGATTATTTTTATGCTGTTATGATTAACGGAAATGGAAGATTAATTAGCAAGATTTCAAGGACTTTAGCATCTAAATATCCTAATAGATTGATTATGGTTGGCTATTTAGCGAAAAGTACAAATGATGCATCTATATATATAAGAACTAAAAGAAATGATATTAATTTTTCTAAAATTTCAGAAAAAATAAAAATATTAGGCTATCAAGTAGGGGGGAAATCTCAGATAAATAATAACGTAATAGGTGTTGAAATTAAGCCAGAGTCTTTAAGCGAAGCCTATAGTAATATTGTTGAAATAATTAAAAAAGAGCTAGCTTAAGAAGTCCTTTAATAAATTATCTCCTAATGCAAATAAGGCTTTCGGATTATTTATCATAAAATTAAACAAAAATTTATATGAATTTTTGTTTTTAAGTGTTTTTGATATTATATCGTTATGTAAATCATAATCTATTTTGCCATTTATGCCTTCTAATATGTTAGATTTTTTTGAGATATCTATGATTTCCCTTACAATTTCAGGATTTCTGTGAAGATATATGGATAAATTGTTTGTTTTTTTAAGAATCCTTAAAACATAATTTATAGATAATTCTAATGAATCCAATATATCGAATCCTTTGTTTATTAAAGAATATGTTAAATATGCAGCTAAGGAATTTGGAAATAATCCACCCCCTGTTAAAGGTTTCGTTAAACCTATATTATCTCCTAATGCTATTATTTTATTATTCCTAACGTTTACTTTATTAATACCAGATATAATCATTCCTCCATATGTATTACATGGTTTTGATTTAATATTAAAATATTTTATAGCATTTTGTTGGGCAATGATAAGTCTTTTAGGATCTTCTGCTCCAGTCCCAATAATTAATTTATTCCCCAAAGGTACATACCATGAAAAGAAATTATGAGATGTTATATTATCAAATGTAACATCAAAATCGTTTTTATAATCATCAATACAAAATTCCTGATTAATACCATATATTAATCTACCTGAAAATCCTAGGTTGTATTTTTTGTGAAGAGAACCATTAATTCCATCGGAAATAATTATACCATCATAATTTTTTTTATTAATTTCATCTAAATTATAAATTCTTGATTTTAAAAATACTCTTCCTCCTTTATCAATGAAATTATTTAATAGATCAACTTCAAGCTTGACTCTGTCAAGTTTAATTATAGGATCTTTCGTATATAATTTTACAGAATTTTCATAACTATTTATTTTTATACCATCATATTTTTTTATAATATTTTTCTTTGACACATCACCAATTAATTTAGATGTTAAGCTTGAAACAATTCCAGTGCAATGCTCGGGTATTCCTACTTTACTATGTTCTTCGTATAAATCAACATCTATGTTTGCCATTAGCATGTAATTAGAAATTATTAATCCTGCAAATCCTGCCCCAATTACTGCAACCTTCAAATTATTCATCCTTTATTATTAAGTCTATTATTGTTTTATTCTCCTCACTTAATTTAGATATTCAGAAGTAGTTAACACTTTTTCTTTTATATGTTTTTATTTTAATCTGACCTCCTCCCCGTTCTAAAAGGCAAGGGTTCCCTTTAGGCGGTTCATAGGTTTGTTGTTTACCACCTTCATTTTCATTATTTCATAGCTAATAGGTTTTACCCACCCCGCTCCATTTATTAAACAATAGTCAAAGGTTGAATCTTCAGCCCAATTACCCCTACCAAGAGACCCTCACTCTTGGTTCATACAGACTTGGAGATATGTAGTTACATTAATGCTGGGTCTCTTAAACAATTATATGCTCATTTTGGGCTTCTCACATTTTAATTTTTAATTCTTT
>DAXV01000016.1:0-173 GCA_002506595.1 Acidilobaceae archaeon UBA158 | reverse complement strand
AGGCTTGCCTTTATTTTGTCAAGATAACTCATATTAAGAGCCACAGAAACATAGTTTAAATAGGTGCCGGGGTGGCCGAGCGGTCTAAGGCGGCGGGCTCGAGACCCGTTGTCCATTAAGGACGCGTGGGTTCAAATCCCACCCCCGGCGCTTTTGTTTTTGAATTAATCTGA
>DAXV01000057.1:4173-12097 GCA_002506595.1 Acidilobaceae archaeon UBA158 | reverse complement strand
AAAAAAGGTTATAAATATGAGCCTATAGCATTACATCTTTTTATAAATTATTTATCAAACCTATTACATCAATTCTTTATGAGATCATGATAGTAATTTTATAAATTGTGAAGTTTATATTATTTGGTATTGTTGCCATTTTTAATCTCTCTTAACTTCCAAATAAAATTATGTTTATAATATACTATCTAAACCTTTCTTTCATAAATTCTTATGCTATTTTGAACTTGATGGTAATATGATGCTAAGGAAAGTATAAATTAAAAATAAGAGAAACATAAAGAGACGTAAATTAATATATAAATAGTCAAATGATCTATTTGACTTAGCTCTCTCAGCCAAGGCCTAAATATTATTATCACTTTTTTATTAATAAGCATTTCTATAAGGAGGCTACCCATTTCTTATAGGATTCCCTTAAACTCAATAAGTTAAAATCTTAACTTGATAATGAAAATTTAAGTAAGCATATAAATACTTTCCAGTTATATTGCAAGATAAAATTAATGCCGCGGCCGGGATTTGAACCCGGGTCACGGGCTCGAGAGGCCCGCATACTGGACCGGACTATACTACCGCGGCTCCAAAAACATATATAAAGAAAGGTTTTATAAAATTGTTGCTAATCCCAATACTTTTTATATGATATGTATTCCTCTTTTGCCTTTAACAATGCCTTATAAAATTCTTTCTCTCCACCTCTTATATATTCCTGTATAACCCTCCTAGCTGCCCTTGGACCAACGCCTTGAGTCATTAATGATTCTATTACAAACCTTCCCATACCTTGAGAAGCATAATTTATATAAAGAGCTGCCCTATCCTTAATTTCATTAATAATTTTCATCTGATCCTTATTAGGCTTCTTTAATTCCCCTTTCTTCCATTTTTTAAATATACTAATAGCATTGTTTCCCCAATCTGTATTTGGCATTGGCGCTATCATCATTCCTTTACATTTAGGACATCTAACAACATTGCCTAAATCTTTTACTTTGCTTACCCAAACTTCTCCACATGAAACACAAACAAATGCCGCATCTTTATTTAATGCATTTTTCCTAAGCCCTTCAATTATATAATCAATTGCCAAAGATTTTAGATTTGTACCTAAATCTTTTCTAAGATAAGGATTTGATAATACCTCTTTTGCCAATGGACTTGGGTCAGGAAGCTTAATAATGTTTACATTGCTGAAATCTACTTTAAATTTTAATAAAGAATCTAAATCAAACATATCATAAATTATTTCCCTAACCGTTTCCTCATCAATAACAGTGTTTTTATATGCATCTATCATTTTCTTACCTAATTCCAAAGGTATCTTAACATCAGTATCAACAACACCTAACCTTTTAGCAACTTGTAAAAACCTTGATATGTAAACCCTTGAGCTTTTTACTGCATCTTGTGATAAAGCCATGATTTCTTGGGGATCCATATTTTTTAATTCCATCAATGCTTCCTTAATCAGTTCTCCTGAAACCTTATATTGGGAAGTAAAAATTATTGCATATGGTATGTAATCAATTTGTACCTTTATGTATTTTTCTAACAATTTTGATAATATCAAGGCAAGCAAGAAGTTTCCTTTGCTCCCCAAACATGCATATAAAATAGAACTGCCATTTACTTCTTCTATAACTAAATTTTGAGGGCTTAAATCAACACCCCATGCTTTTTTTGTATTGTTTAAAATTTCTGTAATCCTAAAAATTGCCTCATCATTTATCTTTCTCTTTTTTAACAATTCTTTTAAACCTTCATTATCAATCATGCCTAAGCTAATTAATGAGCATACTTCTCTAGCAACATTATAAGAAACAGGTATTAATTCTCCTTCCCATACAGGTATAGCGCCTTCACTTATAGCAATTGGTTTTGCTTCAATTTTTTCTTCCTCATAATCAATAGAAACGACTTCCCATACCTTACCAGCTAAAGTAAACCTGAAGTTTTCCTTCCCCTCTTCTAAAACTGCAGTTTCGACAAATCTTTCACTAACTTCACCTATCCTTGAATTAGAAGAGATATCATAAACATTAAAGTTTACTTCGTCTGGAATCATGGAAACGCTGTATAAATACTTCCTAGTTCTCCTAGATTGGGCTATTGTATTTGTTTCTTCATTAAATTTTATTACTTTAACAGTATTTAGATGGTTCAAAACCCTCTTCATATCTTCATAACTTATCGTTGAAAAAGGATATGCTCTATTAACAATACTTAAAGACTTATCTACATCGCTTGATGTTCCTTCAACAAGCATCGCAACCAATTGATGAGCTAATGCATCCATAGACCTTTTAGGTAAGATTAAATCCTCAATTTCTCCTCTTTCTGTTCTTAATGCTATAACTCCAGACTCAATTATTTCAAACAAATTGTTCATCGTAATTATAATACCCTTGCTAATATCTCCTATTTTATGCCCTGATCTACCTGCTCTTTGTAACATGGTTATTACTTGCCTAGGGGACATGAATTGAATAACAGTATCTATTTTACCTATATCAATACCCAATTCCATTGATGATGTTGCAACCAATGCTTTTATCTTACCTTCCCTAAACATCTTCTCTGCCTTTTCCCTAACATCTCTAGAAAGGCTTCCATGGTGAACTCCAATTTCATTATCTAAATATTTTGATAAATCGTTTGAAAGTTTTTCCGCAACAGATCTAGTATTTGTGAAAATCAATATTGAACCTTTGTTTTCCTTTATTATATCAGATATTCCTTTAATCATATTATCCCATTGTTCATCCTTACCATTTGTTATCATTATTGATATATTGTATTTTTTCGTTGAATAATCCTCTACTGTTTCAACTTTTCTATTATAAGCCAATAAATTTGTTGCCTCTTTTTTTGATTTTTCAGATAATGTTGCAGATAACCCTATTCTTTGTATCCTATTTTTTGAAAATTCATCTAATCTCTCCAAAATTAATGAAAGTTCAACTCCTCTTTTATTATCAAGCAGTTCATGTATTTCGTCTACTATAACATAAGAAACATTTTCCCATAAATTTTTCCTTATAGTTAAGAGAAGGTTCAAGCTTTCAGGAGTCGTTACCATAACATCAGGAGGGTTTTCCAAAAACTTCTTTCTTTGAGATTGATTTGTATCTCCATGTCTTAAAAACAACGTTAACCCAACACCAGTAACTATTTTATCAATCCTATAAGATATATCTCTATTTAAGGCTCTTAATGGTGTTATATATATTGCCTTTATTCCCTTTTCCTTTTTATTTAAAATTGAAGAAACAACAGGTAAAAGAGCTGCTTCCGTTTTTCCTGAGCCTGTTGGTGAAATAATTAATGTGTGGCTTCCTTTTAAAATAACAGGTATAGCCTTTTCTTGTATAGGCATGAGTTTCTTATAGCCTAAGTTATTTATTACATCTTTAAGCATCGGATTTAATAGCTCCATTGCCATTATATATTAGCACTCCAAAAAAATTGGTAATACGGGAAATAATTAAGTTTTAATATAAGAAAAAGTGTTTTACATTTGAGGCATACCAGAAGGCATTCCTTGTTGTTGTCCTTCAGATCCTCCTCCCTTGCTTTCAGACTTTGGCGCTGAAGCAGCAATTAAGTCATCTATCTTTAATAGCGATATTGATGCCTCTGAAGCACCTTTTATTACTTGTTTCTTAACGAGTATTGGTTCATATATGTCATATTTTGTTACATCATCTACTATTTTACTGTCTATTGCATTAATTCCTGCAAACTTAAAATCCTTTCCATGATATGATCTCAATTCCATCAATGCATCTAATGGATCCATACCGCTGCTTTCTGCTAAAACTGTTGGGATTACTTCTAATGCATCAGCAAATGCTTCAATAGCTAATTGTTCTTTTCCTCCTATTGTTCTTGCATAGTTTCTAATAGCCATAGCTATCTCAGTTTCAGTTGCTCCTCCTCCCCCAACTATCTTTGGTTCTCTGAGTAAGTTTCTTAGTGAATGTAAGGCATCGTTTATGTTCCTTTCAGCCTCATCTAATAGCATATCGTTTGCTCCTCTTATTAATATTGTAACACTCTTTGGATTCTTAGCCCCTTCTATGAATATCATCTTATCATTTCCAACTTTTCTTTCCTCAACTAATTCTGCATAACCTAAGCTATCTGGCTTAAGGTCCTTAATACTTGTTACTATCTTTGCACCAGTAGCCTTTGCTATCTTTTCAATATCACTTCTCTTTACTCTTCTAGCTGCTAGTATACCTTTCTTTGCTAAGAAGTGTTGAGCAACATCATCAATTCCCTTTTGTGTTATTACTACATTTGCACCAGTTGCAGCTATTTGATCAACCATTTCTCTTAATATCTTAGTTTCTTCTTCTAAGAAGTTATCCAATTGGTCTACATCAGTTACCCTTATCTTTGTTGATATATCAGGCTTTTGTATTTCCAAAGCAGCATCTAAAACAGCTATTTTTGCATTCTTAATCATCTTTGGCATTCCTGGGTGAACAACTTCTTTATCAATAACTATTCCCTTTATTAATGAAGTATCCATTAAACTTTCTCCTTTTTTCTTCTCTATTTTTACATTATCTAAATCAACATAATATGATCCATCTTCTCTTTTTTCAGCGACTGTTTTGATTGCATCAACAACTATGTTTATTATTTTTTCCTTTTCTGGACCTTGACCAGTGTATTTGCTTGATATAGTTGTATCTACTATTTTCCTAAGGGTTGAATCATCATTTATATCTACTTTTTTACCAATTGTATCTAAAACCTCTAATGCTTTATTCATAGCTTTTGTATATCCATCAATTATAATTGATGGGTGTATGTTATCATCTAAAAGCTTCTCAGCCTTTTCTAATAGGCTTCCAGCTAATACTACAACACTTGTTGTACCATCACCGACTTCACTATCTTGGGCTTTTGCTATTTCTACTAAAAGCTTAGCTGCTGGGTGTTGTATTTCCATTTCTTTTACTATTGTTGCACCATCATTTGTTATAGTTATGTCACCAAAAGAATCAATTAACATCTTATCAAGGCCACGAGGACCTAAACTTGTTTTCAATAATTCAGACAATACTTTTGCTGCAAGTATGTTATTCTTTAATGCTTCCCTACCATAAGACCTTTGAGTTCCTTCTTTAAGTATTAATACAGGTATATTACTTCCCGCACTGCTTGCCATATTTATCACCTATTCACTAACTAATTTTAGCTCCAGTAGAGTATTCGTGAGATCGCTTCTATATAAACTTTTCTGTTTTAATTCATATTAGGAATCAATTTTGTAATTTTTAATAAAAACTCCATTATTATTGATTTTAAAAATTAACCCTCACAATTAACCCTCCCTTTCTTGGAAAGACTGTAAAGATGCTTTTCTTAAAGCCTCTTCCAAGTTCCTAACAGTTATTTCTGGCTTTACTTTAGCAACAGCTATATTTCCATGGCCTCCCACATCTTCTGTTATACCCATTGCAAAGAGGTTTTTCATTATTTTCAACGCCTCTCCTTTACTGCTCCTAATTATTAAGAGCCTAACATTATCTTCCTTCTTTTCCGTTAATAAAGCAGTTGTTACCTTTAATATTTTAAATATTGCAGATGTTAAAGCTGATGCACCACTTTTGTTCCATTTATCCCTTGCATCGATAAATTTTATATATCCTAAGTTTTTCGCAGACATAGCTAATTCCATTGCCTTTTCCTTAATTTCTTTATCGCTTTCCTTAGATACTTCAAATCCTAATTCTATAACATTTTTGAAATCCTCTTCTCCTTTCAGTAATGAAGGCTCAAAAGGTAATGGATTTGATGCCCATTCAACATATTTTTCCCATATGCTCTTATCTTTGTTTTGATTTAAAGCCTTTGAAATAGATGCCGCTAATTTTACTATACCTTCAGGAACTTGATGTTTATTTCTTAAATAACCTCCTCCTTCTAATGTGCCTATTGCATCTATTAAATTAATGAGTCTAGGAGTTAATTTTATATTAAGTCCATCTAAAAAACTTCTAACTAATATTGCAGTAGGGCTTTTCCCCAATATTGCTAATGCATTATATTTGCTTTCTATAATACTCATGCTTTCAAGAGTTATTGGATGATGGTCAAAATAATATATCTTTGGTTTACATCCTTTTGCATATAAATCGTCTAATGCCTTGCTAACTTCTTGAGAAAAAGGGATATCTAATATAACTAAAATATCCCAACACTTATTTTTTAATGCATGTTCCATTTCCCTTGGACCTGATGGAATCAATTCAACTTTTTTCTTACCTTTAATAGGAAAGATACCTAATTTTTCTTGAGAATATACAATTGCTGCTGCGGCAATTACTCCATCAGCATCCCAATCTGCTATTATTGCTATTGTTTCTTTACTTTCTTCTCCCATTACTTCCACAACCTTTTGTATTTTTATAATTTTTTAATTAACACTACCGGTATAATAGTTATAGCAAGCAATATATATAAAGATAACTTTAAATTAATTGCCATTGCTAATGAGAAAAGTGGGGAAACCCATACGCCTATTACCATATTAATAAGGTTAATTATAGATAATGATAATGATTCGTTTATAGAATTGAGCTCATCTATAGCAAATGCATAGTAGATACTAGTTGTTATATTCACAAAGATTCCATTTAATAAAGAAGCAATTGCCATAAAATAAATATCAATAATACCATATAGAGGGTAAGTTAAAGCCGTTAAAATTGCCATTATTATTATTGATATAAATTTATTCCTCTTCTCAAACAAATAAGTTAAAGAACCTCCAATAATGTTTCCAACGAAATATAAAGAAACCAAGGGACTAACTTTATATGAGCTTATTTTATACAATTCCGAAGCAAATGAAGGGATTAATGTACCAACTGCATAGCTACTACCCCAAATTCCTGATGTTGCTATGCCCAAGATTACAAGTCTTTTATCGAAGACTATTTTGCTTTGACTTGTTAATTTATAATCGTTAACGAAGAAAATGTTTTCAGCAAATGCTATTAAACCTAATAGACCTCCTATAAATGTTGCTAACCTCCAGCCTAATATTGCATCTATTATTCCCCATGATAATCCTATCAAACCTCCTATGCTAAATGCAGCATTATATAAACCCATTAATGTCGCCGATTTTTCTTTATTTTTAGAAACCAAAACTGCTGCGGCTGGAGAAAAATAAAGGCCGGCCCCTAAGCCTGCTAGAACCCTTAATAAAATCGCATAAATGAATTTATCAGTAAAAGGAACTATTATATCAGATAAAGATAAAATAAATAGGCCTATTAGAAAGGTTTTCTTAGGAGAAATCTTTGATGATAAAAATGCTGCCGGTATTTGGGTTATCGCTGCACCTATTATAAATGCAAACGGTAAGAAACCTATTAATGCCTTGCTAACATTTTCTGCTTGAGCAATTGCTAAAGTTGCAGGAGCTAATATGTACCATTGGGCTGCATAGATTGTTCTTGAAAAATATATTGATAGTTCATGCTTCATACTTTAGCCTCTTTTTAATAATTTTTTTATTAAATAATATATAATTTCTATGAAAACTATTATTTGAACAAAGTCTATATCTATTGATTCATGCCCCTTTCCTCTCTCTATAATTAAAAATGGCAAAACTAATGGATACGAAAACAATGTTAATATTGCTCCTATATCCCCCCCTATCATAACTCCTAGAAAAATAAACCTCGATGGAGGATAAATTAAAATTGCGAAAATGTAAAGAATTAATCCTATTGTTACAGTTAAACCATCAATCATAGGTATACCTGATATGCCTAAAATTAATCCTGTCACTAAACCTAAAGCGACTAATATCATCAGCATTATTTTTAGTTCTTTTTCCAATTTTAGCTCCTTTGTTTTGCTGAACAAAATGGAAATAAAAATTTATGCT
>DAXV01000057.1:0-4158 GCA_002506595.1 Acidilobaceae archaeon UBA158 | reverse complement strand
GGATATTATTAATTCTTCTCCATCAGGGAAATTTGTTAAAAGTTCATATCCATTTTTTGTTATCAAAACAGTATCGCTATGTCTAAATCCTCCATATTTATTATAAATTCCTGGCTCTATACTAACGACCATTCCTTCTTTTAATTCTACATCATATCCCATATCTAAAAAAGGAGGTTCATGGCCTTCCAATCCTAAACCATGGCCTGTATGATGTCTTAAAAATTCTTCTACCTTTAATTCTTTACCTCTTTCCATAACTGCTTTATCGACATCTGAAGCTTTTATTCCTGCTCTTAGTCTATCAAAAGCTGCCTTCCTTAATTCAAGCATCTTATTAAAATAACTCAGCGTTTCTTCTGAAGGTTTTCCATAAATTAAGGTTCTTTCTAATTCCGAATAATAACCTCCAATTTCAGGCCCTGACCCGATGCCTAATACATCTCCTTTTCTTATAGGCCTTTCACTGACCAAAGCGTGAGGATATGATGAAAACTCTCCTACTTGACCTCTAAATCCTACTATTAATCCTATAGCCTCCCTTAAAGGTAAGTATGGAGAATATGCTTTGTTCATCTCATATAATGCATTTTTGCTTGCCTCAATAGAAACTTCCCAATCCCATTTGTTTTCTTGAATTAGCTCCATAGCAATTTCTATGCTTCTTGCAGCCCATTTACCGCTTTCCTTTATTAATTGTATTTCTTCTTCTGATTTCGTTAACCTCATTTCTGTTATTAAGTCATTTACTTCTCCAACATTGATTTTCAATAAATCAGAAAGCTTTGGTCCTTTATATCCCCAAATAGGATTAGCGCCCAATAAATTATCTGTTCCCAAACTCTTAATATTAAGTTCCTTTATTATTTCAGCTATTTTATTTAATGGATGGACTTCTCCTGGATAATCAAAATAATAGTATATTTGATCTATAATTCCTCCTCCTAATGAATTTCTATATTCTAAATGATTTTTCTCAACAGATGGAGAAAAAGCTATTGGAGATCCATTAACAGGTATTATTAATACAAAAGGTCTTTCAGTAGAAATTATTGAAACGTTAGTAAAATAAAAAATACTTGTTGGATTAGTTAAATAAACTGCATCGTATTTTTCCTTAACCTTATCCAATAAAGAATTAATCCTTTTCTTCAATTCCCCTTTGCTAACTTTTAAAACTTCGATCACCCATTTTTTAAATCAAAAAGGAAATATTTATTATTTTCTTGCTTCAATTAAATAATGATATTTTCCAATTTCTCCTAGATATTTAACTGTAAATCCATTATTTGCTAGTATTTTAGATAATTCATCATAAGAAATTCTCATCATAAATGGTGGTCCAGGAGGTCCATGAATCTTTTTAAATTCTAAAATAATCAATTTCCCTTCATTTTTTAAAATTCTTTTTATCTCATTTAAAACTTCTGCTTCATTACCTTCATAAACTATACCATGAAATACGTTTGCCATAAATGCTATGTCTATAAGGTTATCGTTAAGAGGTATCTTCTTTGATATATCCCCATAAACAATTTCTATATTTTTTAAGCCTTCTTTTTCAGCATTTTCTTTTAATAACATTAATGATTCTTCTGATATGTCTACAGCATATACTTTTCCTTCTTCTCCAACTATTTTAGCCATGGGTATTGTAAATCTTCCAGGCCCTGAGCCTAAATCAGCTATATAAGATCCCTTATTTATTTGAATTTTTTCTAAAACTTCCTTTACATCATCAAAATGATGCATTCCTATATGATGTCCCCAAAAGTTCTCTGCAAACATTTTTCCACCAATAAATAATTTATATATAGGGAATATAAACTTTTGTACTTAATAAAAAATTATAAAAATTTTATAAAAATTATTTTCTTCTTAAAAGCATTACAACTAATACTATGATTACTATTACAACAACGACTATAATTCCATATAGTGTTGATGAAATCTTTGATGGAGTTGTTGAAGATGAAGTAGTTGATGATGTATGAGGTGGAGTTATTGAAGACGTATTTTGAGTTGATGTAATAGTAGTTGATGATGTAGAAGTTATATTTTGTAATGAATATTCAATTTCTATATTTCCGGGATTTACATTTATTATATTAGAATTAATATCATTTATAGATGCGTTTGTATAAATTATAACAGAATTTTTAGGTAAGATAATATTTGTTTCTATTGGTAAATTTAAGTCCAATATAAACACTTGTCCTTTTTGTATAGTAGCATCTAATGATACAAAGGATATGTTTACTAAACTGTTGTTTTCAACTAATATGCTTATATTATTGCCTGAAACGCTAGCAGGTAAAACAGAATTATTATTTAAACTAAAAGCTTCATAGCCAGTTATATTTCCAGGTATAGTTATTGTTAAAACTGTTGGTGCATTGGTTACATTTATTACGTAATAGCCTGTTAGATCTCCATATTGGTCAATGTTGATTTGACTTAATTGAGATGCATGACCAATAATAGGCGATAAGAAAAGTAATGAAAACAAAAATATTATTAGATATTTCTTATTCATTTTTCACACCATTATGAGCTTACATAGGTTGTATTTGTAAAGTTGCTTAAAACATTTATTTGAGATGCATTCACTTCATATATAGAATAGTATTTTCCTGCTATTATTCCATTTACCTTAATAAGGGCATTTGGATAAATTGTACCATTTATTTGTGTAGAGCTTGTTATATTGACTATCATTAATTGCCACATATGTTCTTCTACAGGCATAAACCCTTTATAATTTCCAAGGGATATTATATGACCAACTATTAAGTAGCTGTTTGATGATATATTCCATATTACAAATCCAATGATTTCTACTTTTTTACCTATAATTATGCTACTGTTTATTAAATTATAAACCATCATATCTAAATGATATATTCTATTAGAAATTCCTATTAGCCCTCTTGCATACATTCCATTTGTCAAATAGCTCTGAGCTAGCATATCATTTTGAATTGATTCATTTATAAGATTTAAAGCTATAGTATCATTACCAACATACCATTCCTTAATTGAATACCATGTTTCATTTATTGATTCCTTCATTAGGGTTATTGCTTCTGTTATATTGGTGTTGCTCGTTGTTAATGATATTGCATTTAAGGTATCATTTATTTGATTTAATTGGAATAATATTGGCCATAACTCCTTACTTCTCCCAGTAAAGTTAAAAACAAATGAAATCTTTTGATTTGCTATAAAGTTTTCTAAATTATTTAATGCAATGATTAAATGGGCATATGTTTCAACGCTTACGTTTGTATTATTTTCAAGACTTTTCTCAACTAAGTTTAATATTGGTGTTACATTAAAATTATAGTTAAACTCTGAAGTTGCATTACCTAATTGAGTTTTAAATAAATTGTTTAATTGATCAACATCATGATGAATTCTCTTTATTATATTATGGGAAACCCTTTGTTTAGCTATATTTGAGATGCTTATTGAAACTTGCATCAACTCTTTCTTTATTAATGATAGCATACGAGCTGCTTCTGAAACATTACCTTGATTTAAGTAAGTCAATGATTCATTTACTTGATTTAATATCATTTCTTTAAATGTAGAGTTAAATACTTTGCTTGAATTAACATACCTTTCTATTAATAATAATTGTGTTTTTATTCCTTCTGCCTTAGGAACTGGTGTTGTTGGCTTTGATTCCATTTCTCTAGCTAATTCTTTCATAGCTAAATGTAAATAAATTTGAGCCTGTGTATAGTTTCCTTGTTTATAGTAATTTAATGCTTGTTGATAATATTTTTCAGCCAAGGTAACGTTTATACCATTACTTTTTGCAAAGTTAATTGCCTTGTTTGTTATATTTATTAAGATTAAAGTTGAGGTCTGATTTTGATTATTTGTTTGAGCAGTAACATTTGTAAAGGGTACTATCAATCCTATTAATATGCCTAAGATTAATGGAATAGATGCAATTCTTAACCAATTTGCTCTCATTTTTCTCACCTCTTGCTATTTTGTATGTTTAGCCTTATTAGGGAACCCCTGGGAACTGTAGGGAAATTGTAGGGAAATCATTTCATATTATAAAATTTTTAATTATATCTTTTGACAAAATAAAGGCAAGCCTCGTCCCTTCTAGGGGCAGGGTAAAGTTTTAAAGGTCTGAAT
>DAXV01000014.1:1343-6787 GCA_002506595.1 Acidilobaceae archaeon UBA158 | reverse complement strand
GAATTTGAAATAGTTTAACTTAAAAAATAAATTTATATCTCTTTTACAAGATTTTTTCAGGGGAACAGATTGCCTGATATTAACGTTATTTTAGCATGCGATAACGGAAAACCTTTCTATTGGAACCCACTAGATAAAAATTCACCAAATCCACATGTATTGATAACTGGAACAAGCGGTGCTGGAAAAACACAGCTAATGAAGACGATATCTGCTGAATTAAGCAAATATAATATCCCTCTAATAATCTTCGATAAAACTGGTGAATATAAAGAACTTCTCGAAAACAATAAGGGAGAAATAATAGATTTCGATGAAAATATCAAAATCAACCCACTTATATTAGAAAATCAAAGACCAGTTGATATTGCTAATGAAATTGTAAGCATATTTGACAAAATATTTAACAAGGGATTAGGACCGAAACAAGAAAATATGTTAAGAGAGATTATTTTAGAATCTTATATGAGAAGAGGTATAGGCGAAAACACCATTACATCAACACCAAATAATTCACCAACTTTTGAAGATATAAAACAAATTTTATATAAGAAATATATAGAAAATCCTAAGGATAATGAAATAAATGGTATCATAGCAAGACTAAATATATTTTTTGATTCCCAAATATTTTCTGGAGAACGAGGTATTAACTTTTCAAATCTATTAAAACCAGGAATTACTATAATAGACCTAAGCAAATTACTTGGGGGATTTGGATCTGATGAGCTAGTAAGGGCTGTTATTATTTTTATTTCTAAGAAATTATGGGATTATCTTTATTCATTAAAGCCTGTAAATAAACCTGAATTAAGGGTTATTCTTATATTAGATGAAGGCCATTATTATACATTTGACGGCTCACCTATCGATCAAATGATAAGGGAAGGACGAAAATATGGTTTATCAGTTATTTTGGCTTCTCAAAATTTAAAGGATTTTAAAGAAAATGTTATAAATAATACTGCTTTAAAGATAGCCTTAAAGGTAGAAGATCCATCAGATAAAAGAAAAATAATGGATACATTCATGGTAAAAGAAAATATGTTGCCTAATGAGAAATTTGATGCTTTAATTAAATGGGAGAAAAATCTCAAATTAATGAAAATAATTCCTTATATAGAATATAAAAATTATTACAATAAAGAGAAAATATGTACTAATAACAAATATAATGAATATAGTAAACAAGAGAAAAATCAAGAAGAAGTAACTATATTAGAGATACCAAGTCTTAAAGAGCAGCAAGATGAAAAAATTAAAAATGAAACAGATACAAATTCTATTATATCTCAAATTATTGATAATGCTATTAAATATAATAATATCATACTACTCGATGCATTATATCAGTTTTCTTTGAATCCAAATGCTAAATCAGTAGGATATGGTTTAGATGATATTTATTCTCGTATTACCTACAATTTAACATTAAGATATAGTTCGAAAGAGGCTAAAGAAACAACTAATTATTTGGAAGAATTAATTGATAAGATGATGGAGATAAACCCTAATGTATACGAAATAAAAGAATTAATCCATAACGAGCTCTTTAATAGTCAAGGAATAAATTTATTGATGAAAGACTCTTTAAATAGAATTAAAAATCTTTCCGAAAAAGACCAATTAATCATTTATTACCTATTATCGAGCTGTAAGACGAAAAATCCAAATGCTGTTAATATAGTATTGTCAGCTAGTAATTCAAGGAGTTATAATAAAGAACTTAAAGAAATTAATAACGACATAAAAATAAATTATGCATTAGAACTTAGCATTAAAGCTAACGCATGCAGTAAGTTAATTAAGATATCAAGTGGTAGCTATGAGAGACATACATACTATTATTCTCATGATTTTATAAATGATATTATAAAAGAATTAGACAATAGTAACGCAGTAAAATCGTTTAAGGGAGGATTTGAAAAAGCTGTCGCAAAAGCAATAGATTTATGGAACATTGAAATCTTAAAAGTACTGTACGATTTAATTGATAAAAATCCAATGTGCTATGATAAAAATGTACCAAATGTAATAATTAATGGCATCAATGGGCCTGAAAGTTATTTAAAAACTTTAGCCCATTATATTAAAATTACTAATCATAGATGTGCTTATTTAATTCCTTCCTGGCTAGATGGCTTATTAAGAAATAGTTTTAATCCCATAATAAAAAGTTTTAATGTGAATGAAAAAATTGCTGGATTAATAATTGAAGATTTCATGAAACAAAGGATTCCATATGTTAATAGAAAGACATCGAGAGATGGTTGTTTTGTTATAAACATTTCAAAACCAGATTATAAGCAAGAAACGATTAAAATGTGCTTTAATCTTGTCTTTGATTATGATAAGCTTAGTATTAAGTTTAATAACATATATGTAACTGTATTTGCACCAGCTAATTTATGTAATGATGTAGAAAAGTATGAATATAAATATGGAATAATAATTTTAACTCCTTATAAAGCAATAAGTTGCAGCAATAATTTAGATAATGAGGCAAAAGAACTCTTTGATAAACTGACTAAATCGCTTATCTGATGAATATTATTTTAGAATATTTATTAATACATAACGCAAAATTATTATAAGTTCATTTTGACTTAAGCATTTGTTCATTCCTAGAGGCTTTCTTTATATTTTATCTTCTCGACTATTTAGTAATTTCAACTAATTATCTATTAAAATATTATATAATAAAACCTATTTTAAATTAGTAACTTTTTAACATAATTTTATAAATTTATTATTAAAAAATATTTATAGCTTAAGATTTCATTCACTAATGTCCTTAACAGCTTCAATATACCTATTCCAATCGTCATAGCTTACTCCAATTAAACTCTTTGCATATGTAAATGATAGAAGATATGTAGATGCGCTAAGCCTTTTGGATATCTTATCTGCAGCCTCTATAAAAACTGGAATCCCCCTTATTGAAGCATTCTTTATGGCCGTAGAAACTCCTTTACATAACAATTCTTTATCCCTGCTCTCAACTCTGAAAACACTATCTCTTACCTTCACATATACCATGTATCTATAAAACTTATTTCCAGCTATTTCAACTTCTTCCTTATAAATAGGCGTAACAAATTTTTCAAATCCTTTGCCCATCTCAGAAACTATTATATCATCGCTAGCTCCCATCTCAACTAACTTTTTATATTTTTTCCTTATATTCTCTTCCCTGCTCAATTTTCTTGTAAAGCTCAACCTTTTTACTATCCCTATTAAATTATCAGTCTTCCTTTCCATATTTAATTTTTCAAATGCAGACTTGTATGGTTCTCCAACAATTTTCAGATATGGCCCAGGAAATATTGGACCATCTACTATCAATACCTTACTTTTAGACATGTTTATAGCATAGTTCTCAAGTTTTATTCTTAATTCGTCTAAAATATTATCATCCTTATAATTAACAGTATACGGTATATGATTTATGTTTTCAGTTACAATGAATCCAAAGTTTTTTACCTTATTTATGACTTCATCTGATCCCTTTATTGCAATAAAAGGTATTGATGCATCTAAAGGTATTAATATATGTTTGCCCATATCATTGGCATATAATGAAGCGAAATAAATGTTTGCGCCCCTAACATTAATTATTCTTGATGAGCTATCTAAATAACCAAAGTAATCTAATGGCTCACAATTTTCTATTTCGTTTTCATAAGTAATGTAACTCGTTTCATCAATGATACCCGATGGTAAATCTGTTCCTAAGTAGCTTTCATTATAAGAAATTTCAGCTAATAATTTTATCAATGATTTTATTGCATAATCTACTTCCATTTTAACCCCTAGTAAAAATAATATTTAAAAATTTTTAACTTTAAAATAACAAATAGCAATAGGTGATTTAATGTCCTCCAATGAAACAATAAACATAAAGGCTCTTATTGATGAAGCAAAGGAAAATGCAAGCAAAAATGGTGAAGTTGTTGGTTTAGCCTCTCGAATAACACCAATATCTTATGGAAAAGAAAACAATGAAATAAATGCAGAAATACCTTTTGAAGTGTATTTAAACAAAAGGTTTTTGATAGGAAGTTATATAGGTATATCTTTACCATTTTCTAAATCATTAATTTTAGGTAGAATAATTAACGTTGAAAGATCAGATATCTTAGCAATATCTAAGATACCTGCATTAACTCCAACAGAAGATGTCTCAAGCATAACAACACCTTTAACATTAACTATTGAATTATTATCAGAAGAAATAAATGGAGAAGTAGTCCCACCGTCTTCCCCTATTGATCCTCAAAGTCCTATTTTTATACCTAATAAGGAATTTATAAAGAAAATGTTGGGCCTACCTGATGAAGGAGTTGAGATTGGTAATTTAATAGAAGGATATAAAGAATTGGATATAAAATTAAAGTTAACTGATGAAATTTTAAGACATCACGTATTAATTGTAGGAACAACAGGTGCTGGCAAAACTAATTTATTAAAGGTAATCATGAAAAACAGCAAGATACCGTTAATAGTCTTTGATATACAGGGAGATTATATAAAAGCAGCAGCTGATTTAGGTTTTAACATTGTTGTACCAATAACAAAGGAGTACTCAAATCTTTCAGTTAAAGAGATAGCAGAAAATTACATAAAGAGAACAAATTTGAAATATGAGATAGAAAATATTGATAGAAATTCTATTATTATAAAAAATGAAAACAATACTTCAAAAATTAATTTAATTGGTTTTAGGTTAGTCAAGACATATAAGTTAATACCAGAAATATCCCCATTTTTCTCATCTCAGGGAGCTGCATTTTTCAAAGTTCTAACTGAAAAATGCGAAGGTACAATAGATTATTGGGTTAAGAATTGTGAAAAAGTAATGGACAATATGAATATACATAAGTCAACACAGGATAACATAATTAGATCAGTTACATTACTTAATGAGACAGGAGTCATTGATTTAAGCATAAAAAATGAAAAAGGAGGTTCAACAATTTACCTTGATGAACCTAATTATTCAGAACTAATCAAAGGAAAAACTGTTGTAGATTTGAGATTTGTTCTNNGCAACAATGTCTGCATTTATAATAGTTGAAAGGATTTTTGATTTAATTGATAATAAATATAAAAATGAGGGTAAAGAAACACCATTTCTCATGATATTCGATGAAAGCCATGAGTACTTCCCGCAAAGTAAAGGGGAAGAAGAAAAGGAGGCATTAGAAAAACTGATAAATAGAATAATGAGGCTTGGTAGAGTGAGAGGTATTGGAACAATATTGGCAACTCATAGACCTACGGATCTTAACGATTTAATTTTAACATTATCAAATACAAAAATAGCGTTAAGGGCTGATGAAGATGCTTTGATGAGAATTGGTATGGATGAATATACAAACATTTTGCAATCTTCACCCCCAGGTTTTGCTGTTATGAGAACATTTGCTTTAAAGGTTCACGAT
>DAXV01000014.1:770-1309 GCA_002506595.1 Acidilobaceae archaeon UBA158 | reverse complement strand
GGGTACCCGGAGTAACTCCGGGTAGGGGTAGTTAATGAATTGCGATCCAGACTATTTTAGTTTAAACGTGAAGAGAAACATTAAAGATATTTATGATAGACAAGAAGAAATAAGGATTATAAAAGAATCAAGACATCCCATATTAGTTTTAACAGGTATTAGAAGGCTTGGAAAATCAACATTAATTTCTGTTAGCTTAGAGAAAGAAAAAAGTATTATAGTTGATTTAAGAGGCATTGGACCAAATCCATCACCTTTTTTATTATGGAAAAGGTTTCAAGAGGCAATAAATTCTACTGGAATAAAAGAATTTTGGAGTCATTTATCTTCAAAAATATCTTCAATTACTTTAGGCCCTGTTGGAATTAGCTTTAGAAAAAATAATATGGTTTCAACAACTTTTTCTTATTTATTTGATACGATACAAGATTATGCAGAAAAAAATAATATTACATTTACAATAGCTCTTGACGAAGTTCAAGAAGCAAGGGGTTATAGGCCTTTAATAGAATCAATAGCCCATTCTTATGATTATAACA
>DAXV01000014.1:0-713 GCA_002506595.1 Acidilobaceae archaeon UBA158 | reverse complement strand
TTTATGAGCTAAACTTAAGGAGATTTAATTATAATGAATCTATTGATTTCTTAAATAAAGGATTTGAGGCATGCAAATCAAAACCTATAGGAGTTGAAGAAGCAGTTGAAAAACTTGACGGAATTGTTGGATGGCTTGTATATTATGGTTATATGGCTGTTAATGAAAATGCTGATTTAAATTCAATAGTTGAAAAGGCAATAAAGGTAGAAATGGAAGAAATGCTCAAACTTAAAGGTAAATATTATAAGGCTATATTAAAAGCAGTTTCCATGGGAGCGAATACATGGTCTAACATATTTAGATATGTAAAGGGTAATTTAGATGTTGTTTCAAATTCTTCATTCAATGATGCTCTTACAAGATTAGTTAAGTACAGCTTTTTGGAAAAGAAAAATGATGAATATGAAATACCTGATCCAATAATTAGAGAAACAGCAAAGAGAATTGCTATTTAACCATTGTTAACCGGGGAGTTAACAATTACAATGATTTCCTTTTTTTAAACATATATTCATTATGTATATCGCTAATTAATAAATTAAAAACTATTTAGAATACATTGGATTAAAATCCGGAATTTTAAAGAAGCATAAATATAATTCTTAAAGGAAATACGATTCTAAAATAGCAAAATTATTCGTGATAATTAAAAAACATAATTTTAGTTATAGCTTTATCATGTTTATTTTTTATATTGCAAATATTTGATA
>DAXV01000028.1:38939-39221 GCA_002506595.1 Acidilobaceae archaeon UBA158 | reverse complement strand
AAGCCATTTTGCGTCCATTACATAATCAAATGTTGTCATCATATTGAAGAAAAATTCTGGGGAAAGAGGTTGTAATAAATGAAAAGTAACTGTATTGGTTGCATTGCTATAGGTAACTGATTCTATTATTTCTTTAGCGCCTAGGGAATCATTAGGTGATGTAACAATAAATGTAAATAAAGTATAGTTTGGCACAGTAAATGGAGCCAAATTTGTTCCTGATCCTGCTGGTATTCCTCCAGCACATACTAAAGCTCTTATCATACTATACCATACATCATA
>DAXV01000028.1:32176-38852 GCA_002506595.1 Acidilobaceae archaeon UBA158 | reverse complement strand
ACCAACTGTTGGTATGTATTCTGCAAGCATTGGTATAAATTTCGTTGTACTTGATTGGTAATACCAAAGTAATGTGCCATATATGTTGTTTATTATTTCATTACTTACTGTATCTGGAAATAAATCAGGATCAAATGTAAATGGTCCACCAGGAACAACTTCGGCATCAACAATAACTCCTTGATTAGGCACTGCTAATTGTAATGAATATAAACTAAATGGTACATTATTAGAGGTTACAGCTATTGTTTTATATGTCGTATAATTATAAACCTTTCCATTTGATATATTTTCTGTTACAATTGTTAGACTAACTGGATATAAACCAGGTGAATCAAAAGTTACATTAATTGGGTTTAATTTTGGTCTTAGATATGTAGTGTTACCGGAACCAGTTTCATATGTTTGTATAGCATATCCTGTTGCGTTTAATGATGGGATTGCTAAGGTAGAACCATTTCCAAAATTCCACACATATTCTTTGATGGTCATATTAACTCCAGAAGGAGGCTGTAAATAACCAGCATTTAATGATATTGTTTTTCCAACATTAACTACAGGTCCTTCATTAGATGTTATTACAGGTATTGTAATTAAAGATGCAAATGTAGAATTTAATATGTTTGGCATTACTGAAATTTCTATTAAATTATTAGAGGAGCTTCCAACATAAACGCCATTGCTGTTATATAAATTATAGTATAATAGGTATTGACCTGGATAAAGGTATGTTAAGTTTGTGTATTGAGAAGTGATTTTATATTCGTTACCAGCTCCATCATATAATATTGCATAATAACCGTTTTGTATAGAACTTATTGTTATTAATATTGGAGAATTTGTCAAAGCAGAATAACTCTCTGGAACTGGTGGTGATAATATGCTTTGCGTGCTCGTTGTAGAACTACTTGTAGAAGTTGTAGAAGTAGATTGAGTCGTCGTAGAGTTTCTTAAAGATTGTTTCACAGGTCCTTTCTTTGCTGAAAGCAAAAAGGCAGTTGCAACTCCAACTATAACTATTATTATAAAAATAACAATTAAAGTATTTTTAGATATTGATCTATAATTTTTCCTACTTAACATATTCCCACCGTTTAGGTCTAAAAATATGTAATCTAAACCTATATTTAAATCTTTTTTAGGAATGCGTATATATAATATCTATATTTAAATAACGTGTTAGTTTTTTATATATGTTTTTGACCTAAAATAATTATAATTATATTTATTTATATTTGTAATTATTTTGAAATATTTCTTATTCGTAAATTAAGATATGTATCATTATTTGAAATATTTCTATTGTTAAGATATGATTAATGGTTCATTAAATTTTATCTGATGGCAAAAATTTTTATTATTGAGATAAATTTTTAATTTTATATTAATAAGTATGTATTGGTGAATAATTTGGTTTTGAATAAAAGATCTTTCACAATTGATGATATCCTTAGTTTAACGACAATTAATGAAGTAAAAATATCTTCAAAAGGTGATATTGCAATTTCTTTTACAAAATCTGATTTTGATAAAAATAAAAACCTTAGTTTCATTCATATAATAAAAGATAATAAAGAAATCTATTTGACAAGCGGTTCTGATTTTTCTCCTAGATGGTCTCCTGATGGCAATAAAATAGCATTTTTGAGTAGAAGAAATGAAAGTGAAAACACTAAAGGCCAAGGTATTTATTTATATAACTTAGAGGGAGAACCTAGAAAAATAGCATGGTTTAAAAACGGGGTTTTGCAAATAGATTGGTTCGATAACAATAATTTAATAGCAATAATTCCGAATAATGATAAATTTTATGATGAAGATGGTGATTATTACTATTCAGATAAATTACCATTTTGGAGGGATGATTCAAGCCTAATGGGTAATTATCTATATACAATTTATTTAATAAACGTAGATTCTGGGTATATTAATGAGGTAAAAACTGAGCAAAATTATATATATGCAATAACACCATGTAATGGAATTATATATTATTCAACACCTATAGATTTTAGAGACCCTAATAAACAAAAATTAGTTAAAATAAATCCTGAAAATAAAGAAGAGAACATAGTTTTAGAGGCTTTTTCAATAGATTATTTGACATGCATTAATAATAACTTATATGCTTTAATGCATAATAATGAGATTGGGATTTCTAGTCATTTAAAATTGTATAGAATAAATAACAATGTTGATTGCTTAAGTTGCAATAAATTAGACAGAAACATTGTTTCAATTTTAGGTCAATTCTTAGATTCAATAGCATTAATAGTATATGATATCGGCTATTCTAAGATAATGATTTATAAAGATGATAAGTTTGAAGAAATAATAAAAAGCGGTTACGTTATCACTGGTAGTTCAAATAATAAAAAATTGGTATATGCTTATGCAGAGCCAACAAAGGGGCCAGAAGTTTATTTATATGATGGCAAAAATTCTTATCAATTAACTCATTATAATGATTATCTTAAAGATATAAAATTATATGAACCCAAACATGAAATAATTAATGTTAATGGCAAAAAAATAGATGGATGGGTCATAATGCCTGAAGGAAGTGATAAAAAACCATTAATTTTATTTATACATGGAGGACCTAAAGGATTTTATGGGTATAATTTTTACCCAGAAATGCAATTATTTGCATCAAATAATTATGCTATAGCGTATGCAAATCCAACAGGTAGTGATAGTTATGAAGAGAAATTCGCAGATATAAGGGGAAAGTATGGTGAGGAAGATTTTAATGAATTAATGCAATTCCTTAATTATGTTATAAATAACTATAATATTGATAATGAGAGAATGGCAGTTACTGGCATAAGTTATGGAGGGTATATGACAAATGTCTTTATAACAAAAACAAACTTGTTTAAAGCTGCTGTAAGTGAAAACGGAATAGCTGATTGGATTGCTGATTATTACGCATCTGATATAGGTTACTGGTTTGATATAGATCAGATTGGTAAAACGCCTTTTGACAATTTAGAAGAATATTTAAAGAAAAGTCCAGTCTATTCAATAAAAAACGTTACAACACCTTTATTATTGATTCATAGCAATCAAGATTATAGATGTTTTGTGGATCAATCTTTAGCTATGCATGTCTCATTACTTATGAATAATAAAGAAAGCAGATTAATTCTATTTACAAAAGGTAGTCATGGACACAGTACAAAAGCAGAGCCCAGACATAGAAAGAAAAGATACCAAATGAAATTAGACTTTATAAATGAAAAATTGAAAAATAAATCATAGATTTTATGTTAACCTTTTTATCTTCTTTTATATACTAAAAACCTGTGAGCTAGATGGTAAGAATTAATCTTCCTAAAAAAGAAATAAATACTTTTTATGCATTTGCAGATAAAGAACTACCCGAAGAATATTGTAGAGGTCTTGCATGCTTTGTTAATAGAAGTGAAAACCTAGATTATTGGAATAAAGCTAAAGAACAAAATCCTAGGACATATTGTTTAGGGAAGTGCTATTCAGCACCTTCTTCAACTAATATGGATAGTAAACCATTGATTGATATTATTTCTAAGGAGCCTATATTAGGGACTTTTCTGAAAAATAATGTTTACTCATTAAGCGATTACATTAAAATGGGAGGAATGAGTTCATATGAATATGCAATAACTTCTTTAAGTCAAAAAGACGTAATAAATGAAGTCAAGGATTCATATTTGAGAGGTAGAGGAGGTGCAGGGTTTCCAACAGGATTAAAATGGGAATCTGCATATAATCAAAAAGAAGAAGAAAGGTATTTAATTATCAATGGAGATGAAGGAGATCCAGGCGCGTTTAGCGATAGATTTTTGATGGAATATGCCCCCTATTTAGTTATAGAAGGCGCATTAATAGCTGCTTATGCAATAAATGCTAAGGAAATTTATTTTTATATAAGAAGAGAATACCCAAAAAGTATTTCAAGGATAAGAAATGCCATAATAGAAATTAAAAATTACTTTAATAATAAAATTCCTAAAATTAATGTAGAAATTGGAAAAGGAAGCTATGTTGTTGGAGAAGAAACAGCTTTAATTAATGCACTTATGGGAAGAAGACCTGAACCTATGCCAAGGCCTCCTTATCCTACTGAAAAAGGTCTTTTTGGCAAGCCCACAGTTGTTAATAATGTAGAAACCATATCAAATATACCTTATATTATTAAAAATGGAGGTAAAAAATATTATGAGTTTGGTTTTTCAAAGAGTAGAGGAACTAAGCTTATATCGTTAAATTCTTTATTTAAAAAGCCAGGATTATATGAGGTAGAATTTGGTATAACATTAGATGAAATAGTTAAGATAGGAGGAGGTTTAAGAAGAGGCAATTTAAAGGGGTTAATTATAGGAGCACCTTTATCTGGCATTGTAACTCCAGAAGAATTAAATACAAGACTTGGCTATGAGGAGTTAAGAGAAATAGGTTCATCTTTAGGCCATGGAAATATTATTGCATTTAATGAAGAAACGAAGATATCTGAATTGCTTTATGAAATATTAGAATTCTCATCTTATGAATCTTGTGGGAAATGCACTCCATGTAGAATAGGAACTAAAAAGTTGAGAGATCTAATTTCTAAAGGATATTTTGAAAAAAATGAATTAAAAGAAATAAATAATATAATTCTTGCATTGAGGAATACAAGTCTATGTGGTTTAGGGACTGGAACAGGAGAAGTAGTTTTTTCAATTTTAAATAAATATGGCAATGAGGTGATAAGATGAAAGTAAAAATCAATGGCATTGAATATAATTTTGATAAAAGGATTACAATATTAAATGCGTTAAGGGATAAAGGAATTGACGTTCCTACATTATGTTATGATGAAAGATTAAGCCCTTATGGCTCATGTAGGCTTTGCTTAGTTAAAATTAGTGGAAAAGGAATAGTTACTTCATGTAATAACTATATAAGTGATGGAATGGAAATAATTACAGATGATCCTGATGTAGAAGAACTAAGGAAGGAAAATTTGAAGTTATTAGCAGAAAATTATCCAGCAGGTTATAAAAATAAATATCCTGATAAAAGATTTCATGAATTGCTTAATAAATATGGCTTAGATGGCTATAAAAAGATAGAAAACGAAGAACTTTATGATAGAAGCCATCCTTATATATATGTTAATATGAATAGATGTGTTAATTGCTATAATTGTGTTAGGGTTTGTGAAGATGTAATAGGAAAGCTTGTTTGGAGAACAGTTAATAGAGGTTACAATACATTAGTAGTTGCGGAAGATGATAAATTAGGAAATAGTTCATGTATAAGTTGTAGAAGTTGTATTGATGTATGTCCAAGCGGTGCAATAGAAGATTCATTTGTTATAAATTATGGGTATCCCAATAAGTTTGTAGAGTCATCGTGTATTCTTTGTTCGGCAACATGCCCTATTAAAGTCGGTATATCAAATGATAAGCCTGTTATGATAAAGGGTGACGAGTCAAAGTTAAAACTATCTGCAAGCTGTATAATTGGAAAATATCAATGGGAAAATTTATATTATAGTAATGATAGAATTAAAGAACCATTGATGAAATCAGAAAATAATTGGAGAAAGATAAAATATGAAGATGCATTAAATATCTTAGCTAATAAAATACAAGAGTCTATAAAAAGTTATGGGCCTAATAGCATTGGGTTTTTAGTTAGTAATAGAATATCATTAGAAGAATATTTTATATTAAATAAGCTGGCAAAAGATTTGATAAAGACTAATAATATATATAGTATAGTTGACATTAATTATAGTAATATAAGAAAATTATATTCAATTATAAATGAGGCAAATCCTATAAAATTAAACGAAATTGAAAAAATGGGTACAATAATATCTATAGGCGATATAGAGAGACATCATCCAGCAATATCATCAATGCTTAGAAATGCCTGGTTAAGAGGTAAATCAAATCTTATTGTAATTGATGATATTAAAGATTTTAGATCAATTCACGAACAGTCTGATATTTATTTATATGATAAAAAAGAAAACTTGATTAATTTATTTAGGGCAATTGAAATAAAATTAATAAAAGAAGGGAAATATGATAAGAACTACATTGAAAAGCATATAGGAAATGCTAATGAATTTCTAAGTAAAATTATGTCTGTAAAAATTGAAAAACAATATGAAGATATAGCTAATAATGTTATGAACTTTATAAATAAAATGCCAATATCGATCTTCGTTGAAGTAGAGGATGAAATGGTTGATGAGCTAATTTACTTTTATTTAATTTTGAAATCAGTGTACGAAAATGTTAATATAAATCCCTTAATCAATGATGGAGATGTTTTTGAATCCTTGTATTTAATTCAAAATGGATTTATAGATAAGAATAAAAAAGATTTGATTAATGAAATAGGAAACTTAAAAGTTTTGATAATAATAGGGAGCAATTTAGTTACATGGTCAACACAAAGGGAAGAATTAATGAAATCATTAAGCAAAATTGAATTTGTAGCAGAGATAAGTCCAATTATTGATACGACTGCAAAATACTTAGTGAAAATGATTATTCCATCACCTACTTTTTTAGAAAAGGATGGCCATTACTTATCGCAAGATTTTAATTTAAGAGAAGTTAATAAAGCCATTGATAGCAAAGTTAAACAAGAATTTGATATTATAAATGACTTGATAATAAGACTTGGCGGA
>DAXV01000028.1:18557-32133 GCA_002506595.1 Acidilobaceae archaeon UBA158 | reverse complement strand
ATAATAAAGGTTATATTTTTTGAATAACAAAATAAGTTTGGTGGTTTTATTGGTAAAGATGCTGATGGCAATTCCTGATAGATGTACTGGATGCGGTAGATGTGAAGAAGCATGCTCGTTTCAACATTTTAATATAATAGATCCATCGCTGTCAGCAATACATGTTGTTAGACTTGAAAATGAGCCATTGGATGCACCAACATTTTGTATTGAATGTGGACTTTGTGCTATGCCTGGTGTCTGCCCAGAAAATGCGATATATAGGGATCCAAATACATTTGCTGTTTTAATAGATAGGAATAAATGTGATGGTTGTACAAATTGTATAGTTGTTTGTCCTTACGGGGTTATTACATTGGATCATATAGAAAAGAAAGCTATTAAATGTGATTTATGTGGAGGAGATCCACAATGTGTAAAAGCTTGCCCAGAAAACGCTTTAGCTTATATAGAGGCTAATGATGCGGCATATTACAAAAGGTATTTCTTTGCTGAATTACAGAAAAAAGGTATGGTGCCAATAGTTCCTTATCCATCTCCTAGAACTAAGGAGGTAATGTAAAATGGAAGAATGGTTTGGTTATACTGGAAAAATATTAAGAGTTGATTTAACAAAAAAGAAGATTGTTATAGATGATCTTAAAAGAGAATGGGCAAAATTATATATAGGTGGCTTAGGATTTGCGGCAAGATTAATGTGGGATGAGCAAGAACCTAAAATTGATCCTCTTTCACCAGAGAATTTACTAATAGCAACAGCAGGTCCTATGTCTGGTACATTAGCTCCAGGAAGCGGAAACATATTTTGGGCATTCAAATCCCCGCAAACATATTTCTGGGGCGAAACAAGGTCTGGAGGAAGGTTTGGCCCTTTTTTGAAGTTCAGCGGATTTGATATGATTGTTATTAAAGGAAAATCTGATGAACCATTATATTTATATTTAGAAGGTGGGAAAGCCGAACTAAGAAAAGCCTCTCATTTATGGGGGTTAACGGTACATCAAACTTCTGATATCTTAAAAAGAGAAATAGGAGCAAAAGATATTTCTGTTGCTACAATTGGTCCTGCAGGAGAGAACTTGATAAAATATGCTTCAATAATGAACGATTATGATAGAGCGGCTGGAAGAAGTGGTGGAGGTGCAGTAATGGGATCTAAAAAGCTCAAAGCAATAGTTGCAGCTGGTGGATATGGAGTAAAGGTATATGATCCAGAAAAATTCCTTTCGTTAAGCTATGAGGCAGAAGAGGCAATAATTAGTGACCCAGGAAATAGAGCTATGGGAGCCCATGGAACTGTTGGAGGCTTAATGGGATTAAATGCTATGGGAGGTTTGCCTACACAAAATTTCAGGACCGGATACTTTGATAAGGCCTATAAGATATCATCAGATTATCTAGAGAATAACTATATGATAAAAAGAAGAGCTTGCTATAGCTGTACCATAGGATGTAGTAGATACTCATATGTAGCAGCTGGAAAATATGCCACCCCGCCAAGTGAAGGTCCTGAATATGAAACAACTGATATGAGTGGAGCAATGCCTATGATAGGTGATATGGAAGTTGTTATTAGATATAACTATTTGGCAAATAATTATGGTATAGATACGATAACTTTAGGCCATACAATTTCATGGGCTATCGAAGCATATGAAATGGGATTAATAACAGACAAAGATACAGGAGGATTAAAGTTAAAATGGGGTGATCCAGATACATTTTTGGCCTTAGTAGATATGATAGTATATAGAAAAGGTTTTGGAGATTTATTGGCAGAAGGAAGCTATTGGGCAGCTAAAAAAATTGGTAGAGGAACAGAAGATTTAGTAAACCATGTAAAGGGATTAGAATTTCCAGCTCATGATCCAAGGGTTGAATCAAAATTCTTAGCAATACAATATGCAGTGGGTCCTAGAGGAGCATGTCACGAACACCCAATCTATCCTTCTTATGATATGATGGGAGTAGATGCAGGCTTAAGGGAAGTTGGTCTACCATGGCCTTTACCAGATAGATTAGAAGAAATAGGTGTTAATAGGGGAAAGGCATATAGAGTTATAGCATTATATGGAGAGGTAATAAATAGCTTAGGATATTGCAATTTCTACGCAGCAACAAAAGAATCAGGCTCATTATCTCCAAAGAGATTAGCAGCGCTTTATTCATCATTAACTGGAATAGAATTAACTCCTTTGCAGATTTTTGAGGCCGGTGAAAGATCTTGGAATTTAAAGAGAGCCTTTAATTTAAGAGAGGGGTTAGAAAAATCTCATGATACTTTACCTAAAAGAATGGTGACACCAATATTATCGGGTCCAGCTAAAGGTCTTAAAGTCGAAAAACCGAAAGAATTAATAGAAGAGGCTTATGAAGGTTTTGGATGGGATAAGGAAACAGGATATATTAAAGAAGAAACGCTTAGAAGACTAGGTTTGGATGATGTAGCTGATTATTTGAAGAAAATTAATAAGTTAAGGTAACTTTATTTTAATATTTAATTTTTAGCTAATTAATTCTATGTCTAATATTTATCGTTAATGTTTTAAAATTTAAATACCTTTGAGAACAGTTGTTCTCAAAGGGGAGTTATTTATGTCAATTGAATGGAAAGGTGTGGAAAAAGTAGAAAAAAATGAAAGGCATGGAAAACCAATATCGCAGTTTATAATTTGGTTAGCTTCTAATTTGACAATTGCAGATTTTGCATTAGGTAGTCTATTGTATGGATTGCCTATATTATGGGTATTATTAATTGTAATTTTTTCAAATATATTAGCAGGTTATATTGTTGGTTTAGCGTCTGCCATGGGACCAAAATACGGATTGCCTCAGATGATGATATCTGGAACAGTTTATGGTAAGAAAGCTAACAAAATATTTTCCATTGCACAATGGTTATCAACAATAGGATGGTTTTCTATTAATGCAATCATAACTTCATTAGCCTTAATAGAAATAGTAAAGATTCCTTATTATATTTCATTATTGATAGTTACAGCTGTGATGGCTATTATTGGAATTTACGGAATAGATTTAGTCCATGAGTTTGAAAGAGGCATGTCAATAATATTGGGAATCTTGTTTGCAATATTATTGGTAATTTCATTATTAGATATAAATAATAAAATATTATATACTTATAATAAAAATGTTTATTATTCTCCCTATTTAGCTGCTTTGGTTCTTGCATCTGTTTTTTCTTATTTAGTTTCATGGGCACCTTATGCAAGTGATTACAGTAGGTATTTAGCAGAAAATACAAGCACGAAAAAGTTGATTATATATTCCACATTAGGTGGTGCAATAGCAAGCATTTGGACGGAAATTGTTGGTTTTGCAATATATTTGGTAGTAGGTAATCCTAACTTGAATTTAATGGAAGCTACATCTCAAATAATAACTAAAAACTTTTCTATATTAGCCTTAATTTCAATATTTTTAGGAGGACTTTCAGCAAATGCCCTTAATTTATATTCTAATTCTCTTTCTGCACAAGCTATAAATTATAAGTTTAAAAGAGTATATGCAGCTGTAGCAGGGGCTATAATAGGTTTTATATTAGCATATATAGGAAATATAATAGGTTTTAGCACATATTATGAGAACTTTTTGCTAACCTTAGACTATTGGATAATGCCTTGGATAGGAGTTCTAATTGCATCTTTTTATATTAAAAAAGAAAAAATTCTAGATCCTAAAGGAGCTAATATAAAAGCAATAATATCATATGTAACTGCTTTATTGATTTCTATTCCATTTATGAATTTGACTTCATATGGCATACCATATGAAGGTATTGTAGCAAAATTATTAGGAGGCGCTGATATAAGCTATTTTGTATCCTTTATAATAGCAATTATTGTATATTTATTAATTTAAAATTTTTATTAAAATTAAGGAATACATTAAAATACTATTATATAAAAATATTTAAGTAAAAAGATTTAGTCTTTATAATTTTTTAAATATAATTTATTGAAGAAATTACAAATATAAAAACATTTTTATGAATAAGCTTAATTAAACGTTATTGTGTTATATTTAACTTACTCAGATCTATTCCTTTTATAATTCAAAAATCTTATTCGGTTTCACTTTTTTATATTGTCATATAATATATAAAACAAATACATGGTGCATAACTCTTGCTATAAGATTTTATTTACATATAAAAAAGATTAATTTAGGATATTTTATATATTTCAAATGTTTATTATTAAGTTCGGAGGGAGGATTGAGGTGCATGATTTATTTGGATTCAGAGGTAGGAAAATTAAGAGAAGTATTGATGCATGTTCCTGGGAAAGAGCTGGAAATCGTAAATGAAAAAAATTACCGTAATTATTTATTTTCCTCAACAGTTAATCCAGAAAAATTTAAAGAAGAAATTAATGGCCTAATAGATTTATATAAAAAAGAAGGAATAAAAGTAGATTTAGTGCCAGATTTAGAAGATAAACCAAATGCAGTTTATGCAAGAGATCCATTTTTAATGATACCAAATGGTGCGATAATTTCGAATTTTATGTATGAAGTAAGAAAGGGAGAAGAAAAAGTTTATGAGGAAGCATTGAGAAAACTTAATATTCCTATAATAAAAAAGATGCAAAATAATGAGATTTTTGAAGGAGGCAATGCCATTATATTAAATAGGGAAACAGCATTAGTGGGAATAGGAGAGAGAAATAATAAAAGTGGAGTCGAATCATTTATTTCTTTGTTGCAAAGCATAGGTTATAAAAACATATATGTAATTCAAACGCCAATAAGTAAAATACATATCGATGAATATGTTTCTCAAATAAATGAAGATACAATAATAACAGTAAAGCAAATGTTTCCATGGGAAGTTGCCAACGATCTAAAAAATTTAGGTTTTAATATTATAACAGTTGATTATTCAGATATATCTAGCAATCTAAAAACAAGGCTATGTTTAAATAGTGTGGCATTGGAAGCAAATAAAATAGTTTTAGCTGAAGGATGCGATGCAGTCAGAAAAGTTCTTGAAGAAAACGCTGTTGAAGTAATTGAAGCAAAGATTGATGAAATCGTAAAAGGCGGTGGGGGCATTCATTGTGTTACTGGTCAGATATCAAGAGATTTAATAAGTAAATAATATTATAATTATTTTTAAAATTCTATTATAATTACAAATTTTTATATTCAATAAGATATTTTAATTGCTTAATATATATATTAATTGGGTGAATTCTGTGGGAAAAATTACTGGGGGAGAGTTAATTAAAAGAATTTTAGTTAATGAAGGAATAAAATTTGTTTTTGGAGTACCTGGAGACCAATTATATCCGTTATTAGATGCATTTTATAATGACGATAAGATTAAATTTGTAACATTTCATCATGAAGCTGCTGCTGCGCATGCAGCAGATGGATATGCAAGGTTAACAAATAAGCCAGGAGTAGTTGTTGCAACTGTTGGTCCAGGAGCAGCAAATTTGACGGGAGGAGTATATCCTGCATTTGCAGAAGGAATTCCTATGATTATCATAACAGCCCAAAATCAATCATGGAAATCTTATCCAGATCATGGATCTATGCAAGCACTAGATCAAATTAGCTTATTTAAACCAATAACTAAATGGAATGCATATATAAGTCAATGGAGCAGAATACCTGAATTAATGTATTGGGCATTTAGAAAAGCCTTAACTGGTAGGCCAGGACCAGTACATATTGATGTTGCAGTTGATGTGTTATACCAAACAGGTGATGAAAATGATGTTATTATTTTAAAACCTGAAAATTACAGATCTTTAAAAGGGCCCTCAGGAAACCCTGATTTAATAGATGAAGCTGCTAGACTTCTAGCAAAAGCAAAGATGCCTTTAATTCACTTAGGAGGTGGAATTCTAAGATCTGATGCAATGGATGAAGCATTAAAGTTAATCGATTATTTAAAGGCTATTGTTACTACCTCAATAGGAGGAAGGGGAAGTATATCAGAAGAATATCCATCATTACTTTTACCATCACTACCAGGAGCATTAGAGGCACAAACTGAGGCCGATGTTATTTTGATAGCAGGCTCAAGGCTTGGAGATTTAGATTATTGGGGCAAACCTCCAGCCTGGGGTGATTTTAGAGAACAAAAAACAATACATATAGATATTACAGGTGATGATATAGGATTAAACAGACCTGTTGATATAGGAATTGTAGGAGACTTAAAGGTAGTCTTAGGTCAATTATTAGAGGCAGTAAAGAAATATACACCTCCTAGAAAAGATTATCCTGAAAAGCTTAATAAATACAAAGAATCAGAAAGATCATATCTAAAAACAATAGAGGACCTATCCTATTCGAATTCCATTCCCATACATCCTTTAAGGGTTATAAGAGAAGTTAGGGAATTTTTCCAAAAGGATGCAATATCAGTAATAGATGGTGGAAATACAACTGTTTGGGCTTCTTATTTGAACAAGATTTATGTCCCAAAAACATATTTAAGTACAGCTAGCGGAGATTCGGGTCATTTAGGTTCTGGAATTCCATTTTCAATAGCTGCTAAGCTTTTATATCCAAATAAACAGGTTTATTTAATAACTGGAGATGGAGCATTTGGTTTTCATATTGCCGATTTAGAAACTGCATGTAGAGAAAATTTACAAATATCAATGATTGTATTAAATGATAGCTCTTGGGGAATGATAAAATCCGGACAAACTCTTTATTATAGCAAAAGACATGTTGGAGTAGATTTCCTTGATATAAGATATGATTTGATTGCTGAAGCAATGGGTTGTCATGGTGAATATGTAACAAAGCCTGAAGAAATTAGACCAGCTTTAGAAAGATCTTTAGAATCTAAAAAGACATCAGTAATAAATGTTATCGTAGATAAAAACGCTATTCCACCCCATTTTGAAATTTTGGCAGGTATTTGGCTCGAAGGAGTTGAGATGCCTTCATGAGATGGTTATTATGGTAACTTTTACATTTCCAAGAAAAATAGCTTATAATGTGAATTCATTAGAAGAACTGTTAAATATTTCTTCAATTTTTAACTTAAAAAACTTTTTAATTATTACAGATAAAATAATTGAAAAAACTGATGCTTTTAAAAACATGAAGGAAGGACTAATAAAAAACAATATAAATGTTAAGGTATATTCAGATATATCCCCTGAACCAAATATAGAGACTGTTGATAAAATAATCGATTTATTAGGAACAGATGATATAGATTTAATTATTGCTGTTGGAGGAGGTAGTGTTATTGATGTTTCTAAAGTTTTAAGAGTTAAGATATTGAGACGAGATATTAAAAGCGAAGATATATCACCATTTGTATCATTAAATATAGAGAACAAAAAGCCATTATTAGTTGTTATACCTACAACAGCAGGAACTGGTAGCGACGCTAGTTTTGCTTTTGTTTTAAAAATAAAAGAAAATGGAAATGAAATTAAATATGCATCTGGAAATTATGAATTGGTTCCATATGAAACTATTTTGGATATTAGTTTCTTGAAAACCCTTCCAAAGAAACAAATGATAATAACCGCGATAGATGGATTAGCAAATGATATAGAAGGTATTGTAGCCATAAATACAAATCCTGTAACAGAAGGTATTGCTATACAATCTGCAAGGATGTTTTTCAAATATTTACCTAAAGCAATTGAATATGATGAAGAATCTCTAAGTTATCTTCATCTTGCTGCAACATTGTCTGGTATAGCTTTTTCAAATTCTGGTGTGGGTTTAGTTCATGCAATTGCTCATCCATTGGGTTCTCTGTTTAATATTCCTCATGGAATGGCTGTAGCTATAATAATGCCATATGTTATCGATTTTAATTATAGGGATGAAAATGCTAAGAAAAAGTATGATGAAATAAAAACCTCTCTAGAAAGACTTGATGGCTTTGATGTAAAAAATACCTTAACTGAACATCTAATAGATTTATATAGAAAGGTAGGTCAGCCATTAAAGCTTAGAGAGATTGGTATAAATGAAAACGAATACAAAAATAAAATTAATGAAATCGCGGATTTGGCGTTGAGGGACTCAGATTTAGCATTTAATCCTATAATGCCAACATTGGAAGAAATAAAAGATATATTAAATAAAATATATTAAAAAATTATTTTGAAGCTTCTTGAGCAGATTTTACAAGCTCTACTGCTGCAGAAGGAAATCTCATAACTGTAGCCATCGATCCTTTTTCAAGTTTTAATTTTCCTTGTAAAATAGCGGAAACAGGATTTAATTCTCCACTTAATATTTTCATCCAATCTTCAAAAGCTGCGCTTAATACAAAGTCTGCATTTCCTTTATTAGCATCATCATAAAACTCGACACCTTTGCATTGTCCTTCGTATAAATCAGCCTTTATTCCAATGCTTCCGCTTGGAAATTTATTTAGCAATTCATTTGGAAGTGATATAACTTTAAACATTAAAGGCCATTTCCAACCTTTTGCAACATTTTTATAATTATTATTTTCATTTATTTTATTACAAAAAATTTCAGCCCATTCTTTACTGGGGAATTCAACTTTTCCCACGTTTATCACCATTTTTATAATAACATTTCTAAAATATAAACATACTTGATAAAATTGTTTATATTGGATTATTTATCAAAAAAAAGTTAACTCCCCGGTTAACAATATAAAGAACTATGGAATTACTATTCCAATTGCTCCTGTAAATGCCAATATTAAAAACAGAAAACCATCGATTGCTGAGCAATAGCCTGCGATTTTAGCATAAACTGCCTTTCCTGTATATCCATGAAGGGACAAGAAGACTGTAACTGGGACTAATAAATATAATATAATTGTTATGAAAATTAATCCATGGACAGCAGTATAGGTTGCAAATCCGAAGAATAATATGCCAGTAAACCATAAAGCATGTTGAATAACGTAAAGGTTTGTCCCACCTAATATTAAAGCAATTGATATCATCCATAGCAATAAAACAAATGCCGCGGCAACTGTAGCATCAAATACAGCTCTATCTTGTATAACGAAGGCTAAGGCTAAGGTTTCCATTAATGCACCGCTTAATATTACAATGCCAAAATCCTTAGGGTTAATTTTATTTCCTCCAACTCCTATATTAACTAAGCCTATAACTAAAGTCATAACTCCTGCTTCCCAAAAAAGGGTATTCATAGCTGTATCTGCTAATGCACCCACTTTAGTCTCACCGTTATTAATTAAAAAATATGTAATATTTAAATATTACTATATTAAAAATATATAACATAAATCCCACCGATATAAGATAAGAAGGTAAGTAATTAGAATAATAGAAAAAAATTAAGAATTTAAAATGTTTAAAGAAAGCTTTAAATACATTTTAATATAAATCAATTATATTTGAAATTTAAATAAAAATTTATATTTTAATACTCTATATAAAATAATATGTATAAAATAGGGTGCACATATATGAATAAAGAAAAATTATCTGGAGTTCTCATATTTTTAGGAGTGGCTCAATTTTTATTATTTATGATTGTTTCAGAAACTTTATATCCTGGATACAGTGTTTCAAAAAATTATATAAGCGATTTGGGTGTAGGTAGTACAGCATATATTTTTAATATATCGATTATAATTATGGGATTGCTATTAATAATATCGAGTATACTTTTGAAAAGCAAGATACTTCAAGTTTTCTTAATTTTATCCGGTATTGGTGCTGCTGGGGTTGGAATATTTCCTGAAGATTCTCCAGATCATTTGCATGTTATAATGTCATTAATAGTTTTCCTTTTTTCATCGCTTTCTTCATATGCCGCTTTTACTTATAAATCAAACAAAAATTATTTATGGCCAGTAATGGGTTCAATCGGTTTAATTTCATTGATTTTATATGTTTTAGGAATTTATGGGCCTATAAATTATGGTGGAATGGAAAGATTGATTGTTTATCCTAATCTAATATGGGCATTAGGATTTTCAGGCTTTTTAATGAATAGCAAATAATAAATGCCATCTATTTATAATCTTCCTTTTTAATTTAAAATCTGAGGTAAATTTAGATGACAAATGCAAGAAAAATGTTTACAATAGGAATAGTAATAATAGCAGTTGCCATTATCTTGCTATTTTTGGTTTCTCCATATGTATTGCAATATACGTTTTCTAAATCAATTAATGAGGCTCAAAAACAAATTAATTCTACAGTTTATTTGTTGTCGCCAAATCAAACTCTGAGCATTAAGATTTCATCCGGAAAAGTATTAGTTTATAATTCTACATATCCCTTAAAGCTATTACTAAATAATCAATCTCTGTCTCAAGCTGGATATAATGGAACTTGGATTGCACCATCATCCACTAATGGAACAATTAGTTTGATCAATAACTATACTCGACAATTAAAAGTTGGTTATGCAATTGTTGGAGTAACATTATGGCCATCTTATTTATCAATATTTTTGGGGTTTATACTTGGCTTAGTAGGTATTATAATTATAGCATATGCAACTTTAATATCTTTAAGAAATAGGACAAGGCAAAAATAATTAAGTATCTCTCAAGTTTTTGATTTAATATTATTTATTTTTAGTTAATTTTATGTAAAAATAAAGTGATAAAAGAAGCTGGATTAAAATTAAAATATGCATTGAAGTGCAATAAATACAAATTGATTTAAGTTCATATATTTCTATATGAATTAAATAAGGCACAAATAAGAAACCTATTATAGACCAAATTAGTTCGCTAATTATCAAATTCTTAATTAATATGAAAAAGGAGAGAATTAAACCTATACTAAAATAAATCATAGCTAATAAATCTAAATTTTCCTTTATAACGATATTTCCAATTTTAATTTGCAATGCAGAATATGAACTTTTTAAGACTTTCAGGCAATTCCATGCTATACCTGAAGAATTTCCTGAAAAATAACAAGCTGGAGGAGATTTGTTGGTCTCATATACATAATAATAAGATACCGAAGAAATTAGAATACCAATAATAGATATTATAAGGAATGTTAAGAAAATCTTTGTTCTTTTCATCCTCTCTCCCAATAGAGCTAAAATAATTATGCTTAAAAATCTTTATATAGAGATATCTTTATTATAACTTAACTTTATTTAAAATATTAACAACTTAACTTTAGCTTAATTGTAATTTATTTAATTAACTTTATTTAAAATCAAATATTTATAAAGTTCAAGTTTTATTTAATTATCTTAGTGCCTACATTTTCACCTATTAAAGCATTAAATAATTTTTCCCCAGATAATATTCTTATATTTTTTGAACTAGAGTTAAAAGCCTTATTGATTTTACCTATAATCCCTCCAGTTACATCAAATTCTGCCTTATTTATTATGGTTATTTTATAATTTTTATTTATTTCTCTTATTAGTTTTCCTTTTTCATCCAATACCCCTTCCACATCTGTTGCAAAAAATAAACAATCGGAATTTATTACATTAGATATTTCTACAGATAGATCATCACCGCTTATTATCTTACCTTCGCTATCAAAAACTGCGTCTCCATAAGTAACTGGAACAAATCCATTGTCTAAATCTCTTATAATAGGCGTATAGTTACAACTCTTTGCATCATTTGTATTGCAAATAGTATGTGCAGGATGTAATAATGCAGGTATGCCAGAATCAACTAATAATTTTAAAACTGCTAATGCTAGCATTAACATAGATTCTTGTATTTCTGATACAGATATCTTATCTATAAATGATTTATTTTTCTTTATTCTTTCTACTTCATAATGACCAAAGCTACCTCCGCCATGAACTATTACTATTTTAGGGCCAAATCTGCTATAATAATTAGCAATCTGATCTATTGCGTTCTTTAATGCATCCCACTTGATTGTTCGTGGATTTGATTTATCAGTTATTAGGCTTCCTCCAAGCTTTATAACAACATTTTTGCAACTCAATTTTTGTCCCATTTATTTGTCAAGCTTTTTTATTTTATCCTTTATGTTAACTATGCACTAAATTTTAAAAACGATATTAAAAAATTTTAAAACAAAATTAGTTTACATAATATCTTTTTATTCATTTTCTATGCATATTTTTTCGGCAGTATTTGGAAGCCCAGGTACATAAAAGCAATTGTTTGTTGTATGTAAATCCCATATTATTTGAGAAACTGAATCAGTTATAACTCTAAATTTATTAAAGACTTCATTGAAATTATTCGATTCTCTTATTTTCATTGATGCCTCTAATACTGATATTCCCATTAAATGTATGATAGCCCCATAGACATCATTTCCTAAAGATTCTTTTGTTAGCCTTTGTCTTAATGTAATTAATTTATCAAATTTTATCGGAAAAATTGTTTTGATTAATGTAGAATTTTCTTCATCATTTCTATATACAACAGAACTACCAGTTATAGATGAATACCTTAATGCATCTAGCACAGCAGCCCATGCAGGGTCTTGTATATTATCTGTTATTCTAGAAAGTTCGATAATCTCATCTTCACTTAGTGTCTCATTATTATATTTTCCTAATGCATAAAGGAGTAATGATGTCGAAACTGCATATAATCCAGAGTAAGTAGAATCTTTAAAATCATTTTCTAGCTTTAAATTTGCGCATAGTCTTTCTTCTAGCCCATTATTAAGCTTGATCCAAAAGTGTTTTACAAATTCATTTAATTCACTAGGAAAATTAATAAAATAGACAAGGGGAGAGTCACATTTATTTATATTAATATTTAAGGTAATCTCTCTTATTGGAACTGCTATATATGGATTAGAAGATTCGGGAATAGGAAAACCTAATAATATCGCTGAAGTATATGATTTAAGTCTCATTTTTATCATCTTGTTTTATTTTCTTAATTTAAAGAATATATTTAACTTTTTTTAACAAATCTAGCAGATGCATAGCCAACAACCCAATCCTTTTCTCCTGTAATGTCTCCCGAGGTTGCATGTTTTAAGATTTCTACTTTAGAATCGAATTTTTTGCTTAAATAAATTAACGATCCCACAGGCCCTGGACCACACATAGTTATATTATTTTCGTCTAATACTTTAAATAGGCCATCTGAATCAAGGCTCTCTATTTTCTTTAATGCGATCTCATCCTTCTTATATGTTATATCATAAGGTTCGTAATGATTCATATCACTACTAGCTATATATAACAAATCAACTCCATTTTCTGTAATGATCTTATATAGCGCATTTGCTAAATCTAGGGAAACCTCATTATTTTGTAATTTTATAACTATAGGGACAATTTTGATATCTTTAAATAAGTGTTGTAAAAAAGGGATCTGAACTTCTACAGAGTGCTCATATATATGAGCCTCTTCATCAAAGGTAAAATATTTTGAGTATGAAACTAAAAGCTTTGAAACTTCATTATCAACTTCAACTTCTCCTAAAGGAGTTTCCCAAATACCCTCTTTCCATACTGAAGCGTTTTCTCCTAATCCAGTATGGTTTGGCCCTGCAATAATAAAAACCTTGGGCTTTCCTTCTTTAGCTATATTGAAATAGCTATGGGCAGCTATTGGCCCACTATACATATATCCAGCGTGTGGAACCATATATCCTATGCTTTCATTTTTTCTTTGTCC
>DAXV01000028.1:16075-18518 GCA_002506595.1 Acidilobaceae archaeon UBA158 | reverse complement strand
TTTTTGATGGATAAAAAGAACCTGCATGTGCTGCCATCCTTTTTAATGTCAATTATATCACCATATTTATAAAAATTGTCGACAAGCTTTTATTATCTTTTCTATTCATTGTTTCAATTTAAAAATTTATATTCCATCTTAAATTTTTTCTAAAAAATTTTTATTATGGGAAGGAATATGAAGTATAGAAAATTAAAAAGTATAAATAAGGAAGTCTCTGAAATTGGTATAGGACTTTGGAGCTTGGTTTCTGACGAGTGGGGTCAAATAGATAATAAGGAAGAAATCATAAATCATGCTTTTAATAATGGTATAAACTTTTTTGATACAGCAGACATATATGGTAAGGGAGAAGGGGAAAAGCTATTAGGAAAAATTTTTAAGAATAATAGAGATGAAATAGTTATTTTAACGAAAATTGGTTATGATTTAAAAACAAATAAGAGGAGATTTGATTTAAATTATTTAAAAAATGCTATTAACGATTCACTAGGTAGGCTAAATACTTCATATATTGATATATTGATGCTTCATAATCCAACAATGGAAATAATAAAAAACAATGAAATTTTAGAATTTTTACGCGATTTGAAAATTGAAGGAAAAATATTATCATATGGCATATCTTTGGGACCTACATTAGGATGGGAAGATGAAGGAATTAAAGCAATAGAAATGGGATATAAGAGTTTAGAACATATTTATAATATTATTGAAAGAGAACCAGGACAAACGTTTCTTAAATTTGATGATATTGATCATTTCATACGGGTACCTCATGCAAGTGATGTGCTCGATGATAGAAAATGGCCACTTAAATTTGATAATAGATTGCATAGAAAATTTAAAGATATGAAATGGATACAAGAAGCCTTAAAATGCGCAGAAGAATTAAAAAAGAGGATAAATAGACTTAAGTTGTATGAAACGGCAATAATATATGTTTTATCCAATAGAAATGTCTCATCAGTTGTGCCAAATATAACATTTAAAGAAGAAATTGATTTATATTCAAAATTAATTAATGACAATGTACAATTAAGCGAAAATGAATTACAAATTATAGATTATATGTATAATATATGTTTTAGAAAATTAAATGAAGAAAGTATAGAAGAGACTAAATTGTACAAATAAATTTTTATTTTGTTCTATTATGATAATAGTAGAATATTGCAATATCATAAATAATTTTTATGAATCCTCCTGCGAATAATGGTAAAGTAAAAAGACTATATTCTAATGCTATTCCATCAATTGGTGAACCAACTAATGAGGTTAAGCTTCTAAACGTGTTTGATATTGCATTGAAAGATACTCTATACTCTTTTTTAAATATTTCAACTATAAATGATTGTCTTGTTGGAACATCCATTTGAGAAGTACTTTGTCTTAAAAACAAAAATAACGCACTTAACCAAAAAGAAGGAAAAACTGGTATCATTATTAAGAAGAAATTGGAAATCAGATGCGTTATTACCATAGTTCTTAAATTACCTATCTTCTCAGCAATTAATGGTGCAAGCAATATTGATATAGCAGTAATTATATTTACTATCATAAATAATGGACCTAATACTTTGAGTGAAATTCCATATCTTAAATTAAACCAATAAGCAATAAGTGATTGAAGTACAAAACCTCCTCCTAATGCGTCTAGAGAAAACAATGAAGTTATTAGATAAAGATCTCTTTTTGCGTTTTTATCAAAATTTTTAATAGATATTCTTGATGATGGTTCTTCTCTAAAGCTAAACATTGAATAGTTAATAAGCATTATAATTCCTCCTATTCCATAAATTAAGTAGAATATCTTAAAAGAAAATAGTGTTTCTCCCATATAAGAAGGCAATGAAGAAGTTAATGCACCCAAAGAAGAAAATGCATATCCTAAAAAATTGTAAATACCATAAGCCCTGTTTATAAAGCTTTTATTAACAAGATCCGGCAAAATCCCAGTTTCTATTGATTGAAATGGTCCTGTTTCAGTTCCAGATGTACTAATATTGCCTAAATATAGAGCAATAAAAATTATATAAAGTTGTGTTGAAAAAAATATCATAAATCCTGAAATTGAAAATAGGAGACTTATTACCAATAAATAGGTTTTTATATTTATTTTACTTCTAAACCAAGTTAAAATAAGATTAGTAGTCACATTACCTAATACTATTATAAATATTGATATACCTACTAAAAATGGTGAAAATCCCAAATATTTAAGATATATTGGAGTTAATATTGCTACTACTCCTGATAAGAACACTCTTAACGATTTGCTTATTAAAATCCTTGCAAATCCTCTGTTCATACCAATCACAAATAAAAATTTTTATAAGAGAAATAAATATTTTGTTAATATTGCTTAAAATAATATCTAAATTTATAATATATTTTTTACCTATAAATAAAAAAATAATAAAATAATTTTTAATATTTACGA
>DAXV01000028.1:12874-15997 GCA_002506595.1 Acidilobaceae archaeon UBA158 | reverse complement strand
GACGTGTTTCAAATGAATGAAATAGATGGTAAAGCTGAAATTGTAAACAAATGGAGACCTGATCCTGATAAGAAAGAACAAGGAACAAGGAGCGAAGGAACAGTTTCTGATGATATGCAGGATTGCGTAGACGCGGCATCACAAAGTTGTCCTACTCAGATAATTCATTATAGTAAAGATGGTCAACAGATGCATTAAAAAATTTACAAAAATTTACTAACTATTTTGCACAGGAATTTTTTGTTGTTGAGTCAATTTTTCTTTGCTTGATAATTCTTGTAATTGTTGTTTACCTGGTCTTATTAATGAAATAATCATTGCTAATACGAGTAGGCCAAAAGATATATGATATGCAAATGATTGCGCAGATAAGTATATGCTAGCTGTTGAAGCGTCTAGTTTTGTATTAAGTGTACCAACAAATAATTGATATACAATATAAGGTGGTAATCTTGCTGCTACAGCAGATAAAGCGACTGCAAAGCTTAGTATCATACCTGTATTTCTAAATGTTGATAAAATTCCCGATGCTGCACCATATTTACCCTTTGGTGCTCCTGACATTACTGCGCTTGTATTAGATGGCCAGAAAAGTCCTCCGCCTATGCCAAAAATACCTTCTGTAAAAGCAACATACCATAAAGGCGTTGATGAATTCATAAAACTTAGCATTAATATTGCAATAGATTGAAATGCAAGACCTATTGTACTTATTAATCTAGCGCCAATTTTATCGCTTAATCTTCCTCCAAAAGGTCCTATTACTGCATTAACTAATGCCATAGGTATTATTAAATAAGACGCTGTTAGTACACTTAAACCAAATATACCTTCTAAATAGAAAAGTAGTAAGAAATTAACGGCAAACATGGCAAGGCTTTGTATTGTTGCAGTAAATGTTGAGGCACTAAACATTCTATTTCCAAAGAATAATTTCAAATCTATTATGGGATCTTTAGCAAACCTAGTTTCCCATAATAGGAAAAATATAAATGGAAATGGCGACAATGCAAATGATATAATTGCTGATATATCATGCCATCCATATAAAAGTCCGTTTGTCACACCAAGTTGTATTAAGAGGATACCAATAGTAAAAGCAACCGCTGCTGGTATATCAAAGGATTCCTTAATATTGCTTATCTTTGTTTCTTTCAATGTTTTCCATGCCCAGACTGTTCCAAATATACCGATTGGGACATTGATTAAAAATATCCATCTCCATGTTGTAAAAGTGATTATAAATCCTCCTAAAACTATACCCAAAATATTTCCAGTAGCCCATACAATGGAACTTATTCCAAATGCTTTTCCTCTTTCATTTTGCGGAAAAGCAACAGATATAATAGCTAGAGAATTCGCTATCATCATAGCCGAGCCTATTCCCTCAATTACTCTAAACATTACTAATTGAATTCCGTTAACCGACAAAGCTGCTAATAAAGAACCTAAAGTGAAAACAATAAAACCTAAATTATATATTTTCTTTCTGCCATACATATCCCCCATTCTTCCTAAACTTAAAACTAAACTCGTGCTTGCAAGTAAATAGCCAATAACTATCCAAACAATTGTTACATAATCTGCATGAAGATCTTCTGTTATTGGAACCAATGCTAGTAATACAACAGTGCTATCTATGGCTGACATTAATGATCCAACACTTGTAACCGAAAGGGTTTTCCATTTATATTCCAACTCATATCCCTTGGTTAATATTTAATTTTTTAAGCTATATATCTCTTTTGTATATATGAGAATTGTTTTGCATATTAAAAAATGGATTTTCTAATCAAATTATTGATAAAATATAATTCGAAGAAAAATTAATAATATATAAATGTTTTTTTAAAATTCTACAATATATTATGATTTTAAAAGTTTTTTAAGTTGTTATATATACATAGAGAATGGGATGAACTATGAAGCGTATCTATAAAGAGAATTTTTTCTTAAATTATAAATATAACATAATGGCTATGTTAGTTTACATATCCTTAGTTTTAGTTTTTTCTCCTTTATTAGGAGCTGATTGGGTTCACCCTGGAGATTTTAATATTCAAACTGCTGGACTTTACCATGCAGTTATGATACCAGCGTTGCTGCTTGCAGTTATAATAGCTTCAGAATTATTCTATTTACCTAAATGGGAAAAAATTTTTGCTAATGCTTTAACTTATCCAACTATAATACTTACTTTTATAGGTAATGGTATAATTGGAGGTCTTAATTTACCTTGGGGACTGGCAAACGACGTTATTCAGGGTATTAGAGATGTACTGCTATGGATATTAGCAATATTGTTTATAATAGGATTAATAGTTTCTGCAGTTAAAAATAAAGAATTTTTTAAGAAATCCTATGGTGCTTTTATCTTATTAATAGTTGCTTCTGTTTCTGTTGCAATAGCTCCAATATATGCAGTTGTATCTTTGATGCCAAGCTTTTGGAGTTTTCCCCTGTTTTCATCGACTATATCTGCAGTAGGTAATCAAACATTTGTTGGAAATCTTATAACATCTCATTCCCATCAAATCTTACCTGCTGCAATGTGCGCAACTGCTGCAATAGCTGCGGTTGCATTTTCTTATTATGATTCATCAAAAAGGATTAGAAACTTGGTTAATATAGGAGCTATAATTTCTATAGGTGCAATAATTGCATTCACTATCATATATTGGATATCAGGTATTGGTACTTATTCTATTCCTACAATATTTCCATTTGGTCCATCAGGGGTTAATGGACTAGCATTGGATGATACCTTAACTGGTCTATCTGGGTGGGGTGCCGTGATAATGGCTGTAGGCGTTTATTTATCATTATCTAAAAATGATAAAAATACTAAAATATTTAGAACAGCAACGATAGTAATTGGATTCACAATAATGGCAATATTAATATTCATCGGATATTCGATAGAATTTAATGAGGCATTCTATGGATTTGGAAGCCCTGGAACTCCTCCAACTGGTGGACCAGGATATATGTATGATCTGGCTTTTATGAATGCCCACTTGCTAACCGCATTCTTTTTATTACCATTGCTATTTTTAATATTTGTTGCATTTGATTTCATGTATAAAAAGGATAGCAATATAAAAAGATATCTATCTTATTTAA
>DAXV01000028.1:0-12833 GCA_002506595.1 Acidilobaceae archaeon UBA158 | reverse complement strand
ATAGATGTGGGTCTGTTGATGTCTACAGTATTTATAATAATGGTTATAACATTGATTAAAAGAAAAGAAATTTTACTAACAAAATAATTTTTATTTTATTTTTTAAATTTTTTCTAGTATTTTTTCATATTTATTCTTGTTGCAATAATTGTTGTTATCTTTTTCATATTTAATCATTTCATCAAGCAATTCTCCCTTCTTTTCATCATCGATTATAAACTCAGCGTAATCAAATACAACAGTGTTTTCTTTTTCTATGTGAGAGTCAAGCAATAATACAAGATCGTTTAATACTTTAGATGCATCGTAAAAATTGTTTTTTTCCAAATAGATCTCTATTTGATTTTCCATTTTTTCCAAATCTCTATGTTGTGTTATCATTTCGTTTGCTAAATCTGCTTCATCCCCTCCTTTTTCTAAAATATATGGGAAGATAAAGAGCTCCTCTTTTTTATGATGGCAATTGCTTACAAATTCCCTTATTATAGTTAATAGCTTCTTTAAGCTATCTATTTCGTTAAATCTTTCTGAAATGATTTTATCTTTGTATAACTTTAGATATGAGTTAACTTTAGATATAAATTCATGTTCGTCTTGTAGTTCTAAGGTTAAGGCTTGCAAAACTAAACACCAAATAATCTCTTTCAATAAATATTTATAATCTTTTTCCTAATTATTAAGGTCTCCACGCCCTGAAGGGGAAGGTTTTCAATTGTAAAAAGGAAATGTTTTAAAGGAAAAATTAGATAGAAAAAAGTGAGGGCCCGTAGTCTAGTTTGGTTAGGACGCCGCCCTGACGCGGCGGAGGTCGCCGGTTCAAGTCCGGCCGGGCCCACTTAATTTATAAGATATGTTAGTGTCAAGATATTCAATTATATTTTAAAGTTTGTAATATTTTATTGTCTTGGACAAAGAATATCATAATTTGTGATATATGTATTGAGGACCTGATTAAACTTTTATCTTAATAATTATTTTATATTAAATGATTAAATTTGCATATTTATAAATAGTCTTTGATATCTCACTTTGAGTTTAGTAATGAAATTATATTATTAAAATATTTTCATATATAATATTAAGATTAGATAATATCATAATTATGCAGCGGATGAAATCGCATTTTTGAACGATTTATCATTACCAATTGATAGTTCATTAATTATTATTTTTATTTCTAATTGGCTTAAACCAATGGATTTTAGTATTGATCTGAAAATCATTTTTGCTGAATATTCAGATAAAATCTTTGTAGATTCATTATATACAAATATTGGATTATCAATTAACATCTCTGCATAAGTTTTTCCATAATTATTAATAAAATATGAATCTAATATCATTCTTAAACCTATCCCCAAATTTTCTAGCGAATTATGAATTGAATTTATTAAATTCTTTGAATTTTCAATATTTTTTCCCAATATTTTTGATATAAATCTTATAAATGAAATATTTTGTTTATTTTTATTTGCATTGTATGCATATAAGGTTTTGAAATTAATAACAATATTATTCATGATTATATGGCACCATAAATAATAATTTGCTTTAAGTATTTTATTTTTATACCTTATGTATACTTAAATTTTTATAAATAAATTTGATTAAGCAATAATACACAAAAATATACAAAGAATTTAATATTCACCTTTAATACTTTTTACCACTGAGAAAAGTAATTTGGGAGGAGATAAAATTGATATCTAATAACGTTATAGGGAAAGTGAATAGAAAACTGTTTGAAGAAATCATATATCCCAATTTGGGTATATCTAATCCTGAAATAAAAATTGGTCCTCAATTTGGAGTAGATTTTGGAGTAATAAATTTGGGTGAAAAGGATTTAATAATTGAAGTTGATCCAGTATATATTGTTCCTGAATATGGCTGGGAAAAAAGCACATGGTTTGCTATTCACATTTTAGCAAGTGATGTTGCAGTTTCAGGAATACCTCCTAAATACCTGTTTATAGATTTGAATTTACCTATGAAAATGACAGATGAGGAATTCAAATATATGTGGTTGGGAATTCATAAAGAGTGTAAAAATTTAGGGATTTCTATAGTTGCGGGTCATACTGGAAAGTATGAAGGAATAGATTATCCTATGATTGGTGGTGCAACATTAATTGGGGTTGCAGAAAAGGATACTTATGTTTCTCCTACTATGGTTGAGCCGGGAGATTTAATTTTAATGACTAAAGGCCCAGCAATAGAAACTGCAGGAATATTAGCATCTCTATTTCCACAGATCTTAGAAAAGGATTATGGTAAAGATTTTTCATTAAAGGCTCAAAATATTTTTTGGCTTCAATCTGTTGTCGATGATGCTTTAACTTTATCGAGGCTTGGATTAAGAAAAGGTGTAAAGGCAATGCATGATGCAACTGAATATGGAGTTTGGGGAGCGTTAAATGATATTGCGGAGGCAAGCAAAATAAGAATTAATGTTTATAAAGACAAATTATTTATAAGAGACGATGTTTTAAAGGTCTTAGATTCATTCTCCAAATTTACTGGTCTAAAAATAGATCCATATGTCTCAATAAGTGAAGGCACGTTAATTGCCGCAATTAGTAAAGATAAAGGAGATGAAGCAATTAAATTATTGAGAGAAAAAGGAATTGAAGCTCAAGTAATAGGTGAAGCCGTAGAAGGAAAAGGAGTATATTTAATAGACCAGAATAATGAAAAATTAATAAAACAACCGGAAAGGGATGATTTTTGGCCGATATTTTACAAAACATTAGACTTAATTAAGGGTGGGAAAAATGAATAAAGAAATACCAGTTGCTTTGACTATAGCAGGAAGCGATAGCGGCGGAGGAGCTGGAATCGCAGCTGACCTTAAAACATTTGCTTCTTTAGGAGTTCATGGAACTTTAGCCATAACTAGCATTACTGCTCAAAATACATATGAAGTTACTGGAATTTATGATGTGAGTCCTGAAATGGTTAGAAAACAAATAGAAGCCATATATAATGACTTCGGGATTGATGCTGCAAAAACTGGTATGTTAAGCAATTCAGCAATAGTTTTAGAAGTAGCAAATGTTTTAAAATCTTATGATTTTCCATTAGTTATTGACCCTGTTATGGTTTCAAAAAGTTGTGCCCCTTTGTTAAAAGAAGATGCTGTAAAAGTTCTAATAGAAAAGCTGATACCAAGGGCTACAGTAATAACTCCAAATATACCTGAGGCAGAAAAAATTACTGGTATTAAGATACTTAATTTAGATGATGCAAAAAAGGCTGCTAAATTAATAGTCGAAGAATTTGGGGCTAAAGCAGCTGTAGTAAAAGGGGGGCATATGAAAGGAGACGAATCGATTGATATATTATATTACAATGGTGAATACAAAGAATTTATTGAAAAAAGAATAAATACAAGAAGTGATCATGGAACTGGTTGTTCATTTTCAGCAGCAATTGCTGCGAATTTAGCTAAAGGCTATGATGTTATTGAATCAATAAAAATTGCTAAAGAATTAATAAGTGAGGCAATATTATATGGATTGCCTATAGGTAAAGGCCATGGTCCTGTGAATCCAATAGCCTATATGGAGTTACCTTATCATAAATATTTAGTATATTCTGAAATGAAAAATGCATTAAAAGTAATTGAAGAAAAGCAAGAACTTATTTCAAAACTTATACCAGAAATATCAACAAATATAGCTATGGCGTTACCGAAATTTTATGCAAAAACTACTAATGATGTTATGGCAGTTCCAGGGAGAATTAGATATTTTAAAAATAAATTGGTATTTTCGAAGGAGCCAGAGTTCGGAGCAAGTGATCATGTAGCTAGAGCATTACTTAAATATATGGATTATTTTCCGCTATATAGATCAGCAGCAAATATAGCTTATAATGATAATATTCAAAAAATAATTGAAAAAATCGGTTTTTCGTATTCAAGTTATGATAGAAAATTTGAGCCAAAAGATGTAAAAGAAAAAGAAGGTGGATCTATGCAATGGGGAATATCATTTGCGCTTAAAGATAAAAGGAGTCCTGTTGATGTAATTATAGATTATGGAGATTTTGGTAAAGAGCCTGGAGCATTTATATTTGGAAAAACAGCAATTGAAGTTGTTGAGAAAATGATAAAGATTGCTAAATTATTATGAAATCACTTCTTTCTTTTTCCAGTTCTCCTTGCAGCTATATGACCTACCTTTCTTCCAGGCGGTGTATTTCTTGCAACTGTTGTGGGTCTACCCTCATGTTGATGTGAACCTCCACCAAATGGGTGAGAAGCAACGTTCATTGCAACGCCTCTAACTGTTGGGAATTTTGTGGCCTTAGCCTTTGATTTATAATAAGATGCACTAGCTTTTATTAATGGTTTTTCAATTCTTCCAGCACCAGCTGGAATACCTATTGTTGCCCTACAATTTCCATCTAATTCCTTTTCAACCTTGCTTGGTAACCTAATTCTAACCTTATCACCACTTTTTCCTAAGACTAATGCATAACTTCCTGCTTGCCTAGCTAGTTTTCCTCCATCTCCAGGTCTTAGCTCTACATTGAATATATAGGTTCCTTCAGGAATTTTATTTAATGGCAATATATTTCCAAAATTTGGCTCTGCATCTTCCCCTATTTGAATTTCTTGACCAACATAAGCTCCTTCAGCTGCAGGAACATAAAATTCTTTTCCAGATTCTGTTACAATATAAGCTAAAGGTACATATCTTCCGGGATCATGAACTAAATCCTTTATAATTCCTTTTTCTGTCTTGTTATCATTTGGAATATACTTGCCAGGGCTTATGTGTATATGATCTGGATTTTTAAACTGTGAACCTCCTCTACCTGCCCTTTGTTGCCTTAAACTTTTTCCCATTTTTTCGCACCTATTTTTTAGCTATTTTCTCCTTTTTTAAGCAATTTGTTAAAGTCTATAACCTTTACGGTTTTTTCTCTATTATTCTCTATTTTAAGGATCATATGACCAACAGGAAGCTCTTTTAGCAGATTTGCTTCTTCTATTCCAATTTGTTGTGATATTTCAACATAATAATTTGTAAAGCCTCCAAATACAGCTTTAACTCCTGTATTATCTATTATAATTTTGCCAACGTCATTAGGTATTTGTGTTGCATAAATTATATAAAGTCCTCTGCTTCTACCTTCCCTCATAGCAAATTCTAAGTGAAAATATGAGTTGTTAACAATTCTCCATGTTTCATCAATTATCAATACAATTGGTGTGGAAAATCCTTCTTCACTTGCTTGTAAGGCGAGCGATGAAATTAATAAGGAGGCGTAAATATTTCTTTCCTCGTTTGGCATTTTAGATAAATTGTATACCATTAATCCTTTCTTTTCTATATAACCTTCGCATAAATTTATTTTTCCACCTTCACCTGTTTTCATAGAACTTTCAATTAATTTATTTGCTATACCATTCATTCTTGGAATTTTTATGCAATTATTTGCGTTTGGTTCTATATAAAAATCAGCACTTTTTCTTAATAACATAGATAGATCTCCTTTTGGATCGATGACTATTACAGATTCTATATTTTTTGTGATGCTAGAAATCAATGAAAGTTGCATTGCTATTCCTGCTAATAAAACTGTTTTTCCCCTACCGGTAGGGCCAAAAATTCCTATATGATGTTTAAAATTATCTGGCCACGATAATATAACTGTTTTGCCATGCTCGTTTTCTTCTTCACCAATTACGATTCCCTCATATTCCCCTATATCATCAATAGATGTTATAACAAGAGATGTATCATCATTTATGATATCTATAGGATTGTTAATAGACATGATTTCTTCAATATTTGAAATTCTCCTGGTTTTTATTTGTGCCTCTGCCTCAACTAAACTTCTAAAAGATTCTGCATATAATTCTGAATCTCTATCGTCTTTATCAACCCAAACAATGAATCCAAAGCTACCTATATAAGGAACCCCTATTCTAGCGACCTCTTTATATAAATCTTCTAAAAACCTTAATCTCTCTCTATATTTTATTTGATTTGTTGTTGAAAAACTTAAATCAGCTTTTTTCATTTCTTCATCAATTAGTTTTAATAAAGAACTTTTATTAACATTATACATATTAGAAATAAATGAGACGCTTAATCTACTAGATCTTGCTATTCTTATTAGTCTCTTAGAGAGATCTTCTCCCCCTCTAGGTAGGTTATCTGATATATAAGCAACTCCTATATACTTCTTTCCATTAATTTCGTATTCAATGAAGCCTTCTTTTTTCTTTGGTTTTATCCTTAAAGGTAATGTAAGATCTGAAACAGATTTCATATTTTTTAGTATTAGAAATATTGAAATGAATGCTATAATGCCTATTATAAAATCAAAGGTTTGGAAGGGAGTGATCATTATATCACTCTTGGTATAATACCTCTTCTACCTCCTAGCAATCTTGCTAAACCATATGTTACTGAAATCAATAAAGAGAAATACATTAAAGGAACTGTAATATAATAAAGAAGTAAATATTCTAAAATCGATGGCGTTAATATGTTTTCTAAACCTAGATAATTATTTGCATAATCTTCATATTTAACATTTAATTTAGGAACTTTACAATTATTTATTGTAAATGATAAATAAGTATTGCTTTGGTTGTCTGGTACGAATTTATAATAATATCCTTTCAAATTGTAAAAGTTCCATTCACCAAAATATTCCACGGAATTTATATGAGTTAAATTTGAAACACATCCATTTAATGCTCTTATCTCTACATATCCTCCATTACCTACAATGTAAACTTTATTTCCTTCGACATATGAGCTATAGTTACCGTTTACTTCAAAAGCTACGGTATAATTTTCATTCTCATATAATATATTGTTCGTATATAGATTAAATTCTTGATTACTAAAGGTTAAATTATAAGGATAAAATGGGTATGGAAATAGTTTAAATGCAACGTTGTCAATTACCGAAAAAATATATGATGGTACTTCGCTAGGAAGTGGTAATTCGTCTCCATAATAAGGGCTAATTATTTGGCCATTATCATTAGTTTTATATAATGCTATTTGTTTATATGAATTGTTATAAGTATAAACATAGATTAAGGAATTTTTTATTGGATTATTATGATAAGTTGCCTTTGCGTTTACAAAAGTTAAACCTAAGCTCATAGCTTGTCCATTTAAGTTAACTCCAGCTGATTCTGTTAAATTGGTTGCAAAAACAGGTAGCAATTGCAATCCAATACTAAATACTAATATAAATGATATAAACCATGCTCCTGCATCTCTTGATATTCGAAATGGTATAGAATATAAAATAATGCCAAACATAAGTAATGTTTGACCTAATGAATTTACAATAAAATATATTCCCCATAAACCAGCTAGAAAAATTATTTCAGCAGTTAATGCATCATTTATTGGGCTTATTAATGATCTTATTTGAGATGCAATAGGTATTTTTAATGATAATGCTGATAATTCTAACAAGAATGCTTTCATTGTTATGCTCAAAGAGAATGCATTAGAATACCATAAATTAAAATATCCCCATGATCCTCCTAAAGAATTAGCAAAATTATTAATATAATTATAGATAAAATATATTGATATTATAATAATAAATGATAATATCGAGTCTTTTATTAAAGAAGGCCCCCACTTTTTAAGTCCTTTAATTGGTATAGGTAAAGCTATTATTAATACTCCTATATAGAAAGTTAGGAGTGATAAATTCATTGCCAATATATAATAAAAATTGTTCATTTTTATCAACCAGTTATTAAATTAACAATATATACTATGAAGCTGAATAATGATGAGCCTATTGCAAGCCAAAATGCAGCCCATATAGAGTCTTCAATTAACCCACTTCCTACTTTCTTTAACTTATTTATAGGTATTGGGGATCCTCTTAAAGTCCATCCTATACTCCACGTTAAAAGAAACATAGCCCATGCTAAAGCTGTTATTCTTTCGGTAAGTTGTTGAACAAATGTTATTAAATCCATTTTATCACCAATTATATAATTATTAAAAATAGCTCTCAGAGAACTGAAAATATTCAAAAATATTAAAATATTAAAAATTGTTAATATATTGGGGAGAAAAATTGGTATATGAGAGGGATTTTGTCGGGTATAATGGAAAATACCCAGATTTTAAATGGCCAGGTAATAAAGGACTAGCTGTAAATCTTGTATTTAATTATGAATGTGGTTCAGAACATTCATACAATGTAGACGGAATAGTTGAATCAATAGGAGAATTCCCTCCTATAGATGTGAAACAGAGGGATGTTGGTTTAGAAAGTGTTTATGAATATGGGACTAGGGTTTCTATATGGAGAATTTTAAAAATTCTTAAAGAATTTAATGTAAAAGCAACTTTTTTCGCTGTTGCACATACCTTAGAATTAAATCCTAGCGCAGCGAAAGCTATAGTTGATGAAGGCCATGAGATTGTTGATCATGGATTAAGATGGTTTGAAAACTATAGATTAAGCTATGATGAAGAAAAAAGGCAAATCCAAAAATCTATAGAAATAATCCAAAATATAACAGGTTATAAGCCAAAGGGATATTATGCGAGGGAGCCTAGTGAAAACACTATAGATATAGTTAAAGCCTTAGGATTTGTTTACGATTCTGATGCATATAACGATGATTTACCATATTTTTATAAAGATTTCTTAATAATTCCTTATACTCCAGATTTGAACGATTTTCACTTCTTGTATCCAATGAATAGGTTTTCAACTGCGGAAGAATTTTTCTCCTATGCCAAAGATACATTTGATCAATTATATGAAGAGTCTAAATATGAATCGAAAATGATGAGTATAGGAATGCATGTAAGAATTATTGGAAGGCCTGGAAGAGTAAAGGCGTTAAGAGATTTCCTAAAATATATAAAGTCGTTTGATGTATGGATTGCAAAAAGAGAAGAAATAGCAGATTTTTGGATTAAAAATTTTAAGAAAAATGAAACAAAAAGCTAAGCTGGTAAATAAATAGGATCTTTTAGTGTTGAAACTCTTTTTTCATTTTCTAAAACATTCCTTATGTATTTAGGTATATTAAACATATGCACATGAGATTCATTATCATAATATCTGTTTTTGCCTTCCACCATTTTGTTAATCATGCTTTCTACATCTATATTTTTAATATTTTCAACATTAACATCGTTTGATGCTATTACAAATCCCCAAATACCTTCAAAGCTCCTTATATAAGTATAATAAGCTGATGCATATTTAAACACATTTTTTATAGTATTATAGATTACTGCATGAACTGTTGGAGTTAAAACTGGGCTTGTTGACTGAGTGACAAAAATTCCATTTTTCTCTAGCTTATTAATTATTTTATTGTAAAATTCCTTAGTATAAAGTCTCACAGCAGGCCCAGCTTCTTCAGGATCTACTAAATCTGAAATTATTACGTCATATTTTTCATTAGTATTATCAATATAATGTTCCGCATCGTCTATAATAACCTTTACTTTTTTATTATAAAATGAGTTCTGGTGCCATTCTGGCAAATATGTTTTACAAACTTCTACAACTTGTTCGTCTATATCTACCATATCAACTTTTTCTACAGATTTAAACCTTAGAACTTCTCTAGCTGTTGCTCCCTCTCCTCCTCCTAAGATTAATACTTTTCTTGGATTACCATTTAGTATCATAGCAGGTTGAACTAAAGATTCGTGGTAAACAAATTCGTCATATAGAGAAGATTGAATTTTTCCATCTATTACTAAAGCCTTTCCTAAATCAGCATATTCCACTACTGTCCATTTTTGAAATTTTGATTGCCCATATGCATACACTTTATTAACAGCATGCATATGGGCAGTTCCAGGAGTGCTCCACTCAATAATCCAATACCATGGATAATTAGTTGACATGCTTCTCACTCAACTAAAAGTTTTCAGTTTAGAAATAAAAGTTTTCTAAACTTTTAGTTATTCTATAAGGATTGCATTAACCACGCCGTCTTGACCTGGTCTTGAAGTAACTCTTGCTTTTCCTTCACTCGTCTGTATAATTGCTCCCTTAGTTATTATGTTTCTTTTTGCGTATTCTCTATTTGATGGAGTTGATAAAACATTTAATATTTTAGCTACTTTACTTTTACCATTTTTATCTGTAACTATCGCTTTAGAAACTTTCCTTAAGGATATCTTAACATTGCCGCCCATAACTCTTTTCATCATTTTTTCGTCATTTTCTTGCAAAACTGCTGGAACAAAGATTTCTCCCATTGCGTATCTTCTCTTTCTTTTGTGGACTAGATGTCTTAATCCTCCGCTTGGCTTTTTAATATCTCTATATTGGTAAACTCCCATTCTTTAACACCTATCCTGTTTCTAGATTATAAATTAAATATTAAAATTTTACTATTGATTTTTTATTTACATTCTTTATAAAATAAATTATTTAGCAAATCATTAACTTTATTTTTATCAAAAAAACTAATCAATATTTTTTCTGCACTTTCCCTAGCTTCTTTTAACCCAAATTCAATAAGATTTCTTCCTATAATCCATAAAAGACTATCTAAATGGATTTGAGGTATATTACTTAATTTTGATACCATATCCCATGCTTCTATAGCAATTCTCGGTTTCTTAAAAATTTCCTTGTATGAATTACTTTCAACTATACCACTTGTATACGAAATGCATGAGATCCTTATATCTATTGGCATAGGTATAGAAATGGTTAATGGCTTTAATTCTCCTCTATTTTTTATAGAATAATATGACATCTTTATTGAAAAAGTTATTGTTTTCTTCCATTCTTCACTATTTAAAGACCTAGCTATATTTTTCATTATTTTATCAGGCTTCTCTATAACAATTTCAGGATTATTTAAAATTTCTAATAATAAATCTTTTGATCCATTAACAACTTTTTCTATTCTTTTCATTTTTATAGATCTACCTATAATAGATCCTTTACAATCTTTAACGAAATTTGTTAAGTTGTTAACTGCTTCATCAAAATTTTTAGGTTTACCTTTTTCAGACAAATATTCAGAAAAGCATTTCCACCATTCTTCTCCTTTCATTGCTAACTTATAGCTAATTAAGGAAACTAGCAAAGAATATATAGTTGCATAATTTTTTCCAACTTTTTCTTTAAGTCTTTGAATATATTCAAATTGTGGATCAAGTTTTTCTTCTAAAAGCAATATGTTATCTAATCCAAAATTTTTTATTGATTCTGAAACAATATTTATTCTCGCTTCATTTATATTCATTCTACCACGACCAGCCACGATTTTCAATTTTTTTATTTTTATAATATACTCCTAATCCATAGTCTATTTTTCCTACTATAAAACACCTAATGTTTAATTTTTTGCATTCTTCTAAAAATTCATCTAAATTCTTCTCATTAACTGTTACGGCAAAATTATAATCCTCCCAGCTATATAATGCTTCCTCTTCATTAATATAATTTCTAAGAATTGGGTCCATTTCTATCGCTTCTAATAAAATCTTTACATTGCTTGAAAGGGAAATATTGTAAAGCGTTGAAATCCATCCATCGCTATTATCTGAAGAAGATGTTGCATACTTGCTTATAGGAATATATGCATTTATCTGAAGATCAGGCAATATAGTTTTATCTAAAAGTTTTTTATCTATATCATTAATATTTATTTTTTCTTCCAATAGTTTTTGAGATAATGAACCATAACCCAAATAACCTATTTGTATTAAGTAGTCTCCTTTTTTTGCGCCACTTCTTTTAACAAATTTTCTATTTATCATTTTTCCGATAGATACAACATCTATCCATGGATCATTCATTGACCTATTGGTATCTCCTTTTAAAACGATACTTTTTAAAAATTCAGATGCCTTTCCTATGCCTAACGATACTGATTCTAATACGTTTTCATCTGTTGCTCCCACACTATAAGATAATGCTATTGGTTTTCCTCCTGAAACAATAACATCGCTTGTAGATGCTAGAGCCGCTTTGAATGCCCAATCCTCATATGTCATCCATGGTAATTTGCTCCTTGATGATGCATAACCATCTATGTTTATTAAAAAATCTTCTAATGGACATGCATCATAATCTTTACACCATTCATTTTTGCTGTTTTTCATAACTTCATTGATTAATTTTTTCCATTCTTCCAGCCTTTATCCCCCAATTTGGTGTAAAAAATAAAATTTAAAAAAGCAATTTTAAAAAGATATATTAAGAAGAATCAGCATTTTAAAGCATAGGGGAATAAAAACGAGAAATTTACCAATTCATATAGGAATAATACCAGATGGAAATAGAAGATGGGCAAAAAAGAACGGCTTTGATTATTTTTCTGCATATAAAAAAGGCTTTGATAATTTAAAAAGTATATTAGATCAAATAATAGACCATGGTATTTATAATGCATCTGTTTACGTGTTAAGTCATGAAAATTGCACTAAAAGGAGTAAAGAAGAGCTGGACTTTTTATTCGAATTAAGCAAGGAAGGTTTTTCATATATAAGAAATAACGAGAAATTAAGAGAAAACGATATAGCAGTGAAAGTAATTGGCGATAGAGGAATACCACCTAGTTTTATTTTAAAAGAAATTGAAAAAACTGAGGAAGAGACTAAAGATAGAAAAAGAGGGGTATTAAGTTTAGCTTATTGTTATTCTGGGGAATGGGAAATAGATCTTTTAAGAAAAGGTGAAACTAGTTTACCATCTTTATATATAAAGCCAATTGATTTATTGATAAGGACTGGTGGAGTAAATAGAATAAGCGGTTTCTTTCCACTTTTAGTGAATTATGCTGAGCTGTATTTTACAGACATTTTATGGCCAGATTTCAATGGTAATGAATT
>DAXV01000066.1:13898-44051 GCA_002506595.1 Acidilobaceae archaeon UBA158 | reverse complement strand
GATGAAAGTGAAGGCAGTAAACCACAAACCTATGAACCGCTCTAAGGTAATCTTTGCTCTTTAGGACGGGATGAGGTTAGATAATTTGTGAAACATCATTTAAAAAAGCATTTAGGAGTTAGGCATATGACAATTTTTATCAATATAAAGCAGAAAAGCAATAAATAGTTAGGATATTATTAAACATCTATGGATTATTTTTTTAAGAGGCGAGGTCAATATGAAGGTGAGCTCTGTTGAACAGATGAGGAATCTTGACTCTGTTGCTGTTAATAAATACGGTATAGAGCATCAGTTGCTGATGGAGAATGCTGGACATGCAGTATACCATGTTATCCAAAAGGAAATCGGAGTAATTGGTAAGAAGTTTGTTGCTATCGCTGGCATAGGAAACAACGGGGGAGATGCTCTAGTAACGGCAAGGAAGCTTAGGTCTTCTGGTGCATACGTTAGAGCTTTTGTAGTTGGCGATCCATCAAAGTTTTCAAGCGCAGCATTAAAGAACTACGAGATTGCATTAAAGATAGGAATTGTTGAAGGCAACGTTACAGAAAAAGGAGGAATTGAAGACTTGAAGTCTTCGCTTTCTTGGTGCGATGCAGTTGTTGATGGTCTTTTCGGGACAGGACTTTCAGGAGATGTAACAGGGATATATAGAAACGTAATAGATGAGGTAAATAAAGCGAAAAAGCCGGTTATCAGTGTTGACATACCATCAGGAATAGGAGGTAATGATGGAAAGGTTTACGGTTCGGCAATTAAAGCATGCTGCACTATCACATTTGGGCTTCCTAAGCTTGGAAACATTATATATCCTGGATATTACTATGGAGGAAAGCTTTACGTTTCTCATATATCTTTTCCGCCAGAGCTTTACAGCACAGAAGAAATAAAAGTTGAGATAAATGAGCCGCCAGAGCTTCCAAGCAGGTTGCCTTGGGGGCACAAGGGAACTTTTGGAAAGCTACTGGTAGTAGCAGGAGCTAAGAACTATTACGGGGCTCCATACTTTTCATCTCTTTCTTTCCTAAAAGCTGGAGGGGGGTATTCTAGACTTGCCGCTCCAAAATCTGTAATACCTTACATAGCTTCAAAGGCAAGCGAAGTAGTATACCTGCCTATGGAGGAAAATGAAAACGGAGCCCTCTCGCTATCAAATAAAAAAAGAATCCTTGAGCTTATAGATCAGCTTGAGATAGACTTTGCTATCTTGGGACCGGGGATTTCTACAGATAATGAAGCACAATCCCTGATAAGAGATCTTATAGCTGAAGTTGAAATTCCAATAATAGTTGATGGGGATGGTCTTACAGCTCTTTCTGCAGATACTTCAATAATGAAGTCAAGAAAAAAGCCCACTATTCTAACCCCTCACTCCGGGGAAATGGCTAGGCTTATGAAGATAGAGATAGCAGAAGTTGAATCGAGAAGGGTCGAAATCGCTAAAATTGCTGCAAAGGAACTAAACGCATATGTTGTTTTAAAGGGTGCTCACAGCATTATAGCATATCCAGACGGCAGAGAGTTCATAAACATGAGTGGGAACTCTGGTATGGCAACAGCTGGGTCTGGAGATGTACTTACAGGGACTATAGCAGCGATGATGGGGCTAGGACTTGAGCCGGGGGAAGCTTTAAAGACGGGAGTCTTTATTCATGGCCTTTCTGGTGACATTGCAGTATCTGAAAAAGGGGAAGATGGAATCACAGCAGAGGATATACTACAGCATTTGCCTGAAGCTGTAAAGGCTTACCGGAAAGATAGCAAAGATATTTTCAGGAAGTACTTGCCAGAAGTAATTTGAGTCGATAAAAAGCTCAAATTGCTAAAAAAAGCTCTTAGATCATGCAGCATTTTTATGCACATTCACCAATTTCATTCATGAGTTCTGGCTCCCAAACTCGGAAATCGATATTAGATAATTGAACCTGGAAAACAATGGATAAAAGCTTATATGAAATTTATGATTTGTGGCGGACCCGGGGGGATTTGAACCCCCGACATTCGGCTTAGAGGGCCGACGCTCTATCCTGGCTGAGCCACGGGTCCATGGCCCGCCTTGTTTTGGGCTCAAAGGCCTTTAGGACCCCTTTTGCCTCGCTTTTAAAATCTAGGATTAGTTGGGTTATATGTTTTTCTTTCCATATAAACAATAAGAATAAAATAGTTTAACTTTAAAAACGAACGAAAGTACTTAAAAATGCAGTAAAATATGATAGAGATGTAGCAGAGGGAAAAATAACAGGGTGCATGAAATTGCCTTTAGACAATGAAATAATAAAGGGGGCAGTAGAGAAAGCAAAAATGCTTGGAAAGCAGAGGAAGTTTAAGCAAACAGTTGAGCTAATAGTAGCATTAAAGGATATTAATTTAAAAGGCAATGAGGGAAAGTTTAGAGAAGTTGTATATTTACCTCATGCCCCATCAAAAGAGCCAAATATTTGCGTAGTTGCATCAGGAGATTTATTATTAGAGGCAAAGAAACTTGGATTAAGGACTATTTCTAGAGAAGAACTAACTGCTATGAAAGGCAATAAAAAAGCTGCGAGAAGTATTGGAAATAGTTGTGATTGGATACTCGTCTCATCTGATTTAATGAGCTTAGTCGGTAGCATTTTAGGTCCAGCCCTAGGTCCTAGGGGTAAGGTACCTATAGCAATTTCTCCCAAGGCAAACATAAGCGATATTGTTAATAATTATAAGAGAGCAGTTTGGGCAAGGATAAGGAATGAGCCTCAAATACAATGTAAGGTTGGAACTGAAGATATGAAGAATGAGGAAATTATAGATAATATAAATGCAGTATTTAATACAATAGAATCCAAAATAGGAATAGCAAAAATAGCCAGAGTATATATAAAGAAAACAATGGGATTCCCTGTTGAGATAGCAATAAGGTGATTATAATGTCAGTTATAGTTCAGAAAAAAGGAAGGAAAGAGCCACCTGAAAATAAAAAAAGAGAGCTCGAAACCTTAATTGATTTAATGAAAAGCAAAAAATATGTAATTTTTGCTGATTTAGAATCAATGCCAACAAAGCAGCTTCAATTAATTAAGAAAGAACTAAGAAATGAAGCAATATTTAGAGTATCAAAGAAAAGATTAGTATTAATGGCATTAGAGAAAGTAGGATTAAACAAAGAAAGAGTAGAGCCATATTTAAAGAAAGGTGTTTTGGTTATATTAACAGATACAAATCCATTTAAAATATCAATGATGTTAGATAGGCTTAAAATGCCTGCACCAGCTAAAGCCGGTGCACAATCCCCAAAGGAAATAGTAGTTCCTGAAGGAGACACTAACATTAGGCCAGGTCCAATGGTAAGCGTATTCGGTAAGCTTAAGATACCATATGAAGTTAGAAAAGGTACAATTTATATAAAAAGCGATACAGTTGTTGCTAAAAAGGGAGATGTTATTTCTCAAGAATTGGCAAGTCTTTTGCAACAATTAGGTATACAACCATTTGAAATAGGGCTTAATTTAATAGTGGCATGGGATGGCAGCACTATAATACCAAGCGATGTATTGCATGTAGATCTAGAGGCGGTAAAGTCAGATTTAATTACAGCAGAAAGAGAAGCCTTGGGATTAGCTGTAGAAGCAACATATCTAGATGTACCAGATGCAGTAAACTCAATATTGGTAACAGCAGAAAGAGAAGCAAATGCAGTAATTCAAGAGGCAGGTCTTGCTTTAGACAAAGAAACAGCAGAATTAAGCTTAGAGAGAGCTTATGTTGAAGAAGAAGCCATAGCATCATCTTTAGGAGATAAAGCTAAAGAATTAGGGATCGAGATAACAAAACCTGTTGCACAGCCACAACAACAAGAAAAGAAGGAAGAAAAGAAAGAGGAGAAGAAGGAAGAAGAAAATAAAGAAGTAGATGTGAGTGAAGGACTTAGCGGATTATTCGGAATGTAAATATGAGCATTAGTGAACAATATTATAATTTTATTTGGGATTGTGTAAGAAATGGATTAAAAAATGAAGGTATTATTTCTTTAAAATATTATGATCTATTATTAAATAAATTTTTAAAAAAATATAAAAGCTTTTTTGATATGCCTGTTTATTTAAGATTTTATTTAATTGTCCAAGCATTTGTTTATACAACATTGGACCAAATTATTGAAGTTTTGATAGAAGACGATGATATAAGAAGTTTAGAAGGATATTTTAAAGAATTATTAAAACTCTTGAATGACTTAAGAAGAGATATTATACAGGAAGGTAAAGAATATGATATATATGATAAAAATTATGAAAAAACTTTAATTTTANNAAGCATATAAAAATATTTTATATATTTAATATAACTAAAGAAAATAAATATAAATTTTGATCTGTATACAAAAGAGGGGGACAAAAATGTCAGAAACAGATTCAGATAAGCAATCAAAGTACTCAGACATAGTTTATGATTTATTGAAGAAGGACATATTAAATAGAAGGTTTGAACCAAAAGATAAGTTAAGCGAAACAGCTTTAGCAAAGCTATATAATGTTAGCAGGACTCCTGTTAGAGAAGCATTACATAAACTTGAAAAAGAAGGTTTAGTTGTTAAGTTATCAGATGGATATCATGTAAACTTTTTGACTAAGGAACAAATATTAAAGTTATTTGAAGTCAGATCCATATTAGAAGGATTAGCTGCTGAAAAGGCTGCAATAAATAGGGATCCAGAGCTTTTAAAGAAACTAAGAGATACGGCAGAGGAATTTAAAAAGATAAATAAAAATGATCCCTTAGCAGCCGCTCAAGTTAATACAGTTTTTCATGATATTATAGCCGATCTTAGCGGAAATGAATATTTAAGAGATATATTAAAAGATATAAGAAATAAGTTGGCAATAGTTAGGATAGATTTGTTTGCTTCAACAAATAGGATTGAACAAGAAATAGAAGAGCATTGGAGAATATACCAAGCTATAGAAAAAGGGGATCCAGAAGAAGCTAGGAAAGCTGCGATGGAGCATCAAAACAATTTAATAGAATTTATTAAATCGAAAAAAATGATTGGAGGCTTATTAATATAATTTTTAATACTATAGCTTTTAAGCATTTAATTCTAAATTATTTTTGGTGAAATGCTTTGTCACTAAGATTAGGCACTAAAATATCAAGACCACCTAAAGGCGAGCTTTACGATATATTAATAGTAGGAGGTGGACCGGCAGGATTTTCAGCAGCTATTTATGCATCTAGGTTTTTGCTTAAATCTGCAGTAGTTTCAGAAGATATAGGAGGTCAATTGAATTTAACAGATGTAGTAGATGATTATCCAGGAACTTTATCTATTAAAGCATCAGAGCTTGTATCAAGATTTAGAGATCATGCAGAAAAATTATTCAAGGTTCCTGTATATGAGTTTATTACTGTTAAAAAATTCGATAAAATTAATGATGAGTTTCATGTAACAGGCAGTAATGGACTTGATGTATATTCAAAAACAATAATTCTTGCAGTTGGATCAAAGAGAAGAAAATTAAACGTACCTGGAGAAGATACATTTGCAGGAAGAGGGGTTAGTTATTGCAGCATATGCGATGCACCATTATATAAAGGCAAAGATAGCGTTGTTGTTGTAGGAGGAGGAGATGCCGCATTAGAAGGCGCACTTTTATTAAGCGGATATGTGAAAAAAGTTTATTTGGTTCACAGAAGAGACCAATTTAGGGCAAAACCATTTTATGTAAGCCAAGTATTAAACAAGAAAAATATCGAAATTCTATATAATAGTGTTGTTAAAGAAATAAAAGGGGATAATTTTGTTAAAAGTGCTGTAGTATTAAACAAGGAAAATAATAATGAAACAGAAATAAATATAGATGGAATTTTTATTGAAATAGGCTTTGAGCCTCCAAAGGATTGGTATCAATCTTTAGGATTAGAAACAGATGAAGCAGGTTATATTAAGGTAGACGATTGGATGAGGACTAATATAGAAGGAGTATTTGCTGCAGGAGATGCAACAAGTAAATGGAAAGGTTTTAGGCAAATTGTGACAGCGGCGGCATCTGGATCTATAGCCGCTTACAGTGCATATACTTATTTGACAGAAAAATCATCTAAAAGGTGACAATATGGCGGAATTAAAAACACAAGATATTTATGAAGCTTTAAATGAAAGACTCAAAAAGCAAGGCTATCATCTAATAGGTAATCATAGTTCTGTTAAGAAATGTTATTGGAATCATGCAGCTATAACAGAAAATAGGTTTTGTTATAAAGCAAAGTTTTATGGTATAGAAAGCCATAGATGCATGCAATTAAGCGTTTCAAATCATTGGTGCTGGAATGCATGTACTCATTGCTGGAGGTTAAGACCACAAGATGTTGGTTTAGAATGGAATGAAACAAACATGCCTTATAATGATGATCCAAAATTTATTGTTGATAACGCAATAAAAGAATATAGAAGAATTATGAGTGGATATAAAGGGAGGCCTGGAACTGATCTCAAAATGTATGAAGAGGCAATGAATCCAAAACATGTTGCAATAAGTTTAACAGGAGAAGCGACATTATATCCAAGGCTTGGAGAATTAATTAAAGAATTTCATAGTAGGGGTATATCAACTTTTCTTGTAACAAGAGGTATAAGGCCTGATATATTAGCTAATTTAGAGGAAGAACCTTCACAGTTATATATAAGTTTGGAGGCATGGGATAAGGAATCTTATAATTTGTTTAACAAGCCATTAGTTCCAAGAGGATGGGAGCTAACTATGGAAACGTTAGAAATGCTACCTAGTTTTTCATCAACAACGGTTTATAGGATTACAGTTGTTAAAGGATTTAATGATAGCGAAGAAGCAATTAATGGCTTTGCAAAGTTAATTAAATTGGGATTGCCAAATTATGTAGAAGTAAAGGCATATATGTTTGTCGGCGCAAGTAAAGGAAGACTTACAAGAGATAATATGCCAAATTTTGATGAAGTAAAAGAAGTAGCTCAAAGGTTAAGCAAGGCAAGTGGATATCCTATTGTTAGCGAAAGCAAGCCAAGTAGGGTTGTATTGCTAAGTAATATAGAAAAGCCAATAAGATATGGAAACGGAATGCCAATGGGATGGAGTAGTATAGAAGAAGAAAGTCCTGGAGAATATGAAGAAGATGAACCATAAAGACACCTCCCGATGATTGAAAGGTCTTAATTGAAAATTTTTGATGTGATCATTATGGGTGCAAGCTCTGAGGGGGGTAAAGCTAATAAAGAAATAAAAAGGATATTAGAAATATTGTTAGAAAATTATAATAGTTTTTTTAATAGTGATGAAAGATTAAACAGTGATGGTATAAGGCTCTATAAAAGAATTTCATATTATTTATATTTAATTGATCAAAATAATGTTGTTAATTTATATAAAAAATCTTTTAGAAATCCTACATTAGAGAATATATTAGAATTTGCAAGGTATTTCATAGAAGATGTAGATGATATAATTAAAATCAGTGCATTTAACGAAATTTATTACGATATTGCATTTAAAGATGTTAAGTTAAATGACAAATAGTCGGCGGAACTTATACCTATTGTCATTTGAGAAGATATAGAAATACCGTTTATGTAAACTATTGTTGCTGTCAAACTAACAGGGTAGTTTGAAGGTATAACTGCAGTAGAAGCCGGTGATATTGATAATTCAATCCCAGGATATTTCTTGTTAAAAACTGGTATATCAGTAAATCCTAAATTAACTGTTGCATATGAATTTGGAGGTTGTGGTTGACCTAATGAAATAGCTTGCCAATCTACCTTATATAATTGGCCAACATAATAAATAGCATATAAGGGCCCAATTCCTGGAAATGGCATTAAAGATGAAGAGCCTGTATATGGATTAGTAAAGTAATATGAACTAGTATAAAACGTATAATAATAAGTTGAGTTTAATGGAATTGTTGTATTTCCAACAACTACTCCCAAATATGTTAATCCAGTCTGATTATACTTATAAACGATTTTTTCTACGACGTTGTTTGTTGTGGAATTATAAAGTAATGCTGTCCCATTTTGGTATGTTATGTTATTGAAAAGCTCTACATAAGAATATCCATATATTGGTGAATAAATTTGATATTTCAAATAAGAAATTTTGTCCATAATTTTATATAAAGGAGGTTGAGGATAAATATGTGTTAAGGGCTTTGAATAATTACTATAAGTATAAAGCCCAATTCCTGCTGAAATTAAGGTTGCTGCAAATAATACTAACATTATTGTTGTTGCTCTGGAAACCATATTTATCTCCCTTTTTACGATATACAGTATAAGATTATAAACCTACTTTTTAATCACATAGAAATTTAAAGGTTTTAAAAAACATTTTAAATCTGAGTTATAGATAAAAGTTAAGGTGCAGAGAAGTGACGATTGGTTTAGCAAAAGGAGCAAATGCAATGGGTCATGTAGGTTGGATAACTGTAAGATGCCGTATATGCGGGAGGTATTTGGATTTATCCGGTCAAAAACCAAATGCAAGGCATGAAGAAGTAGTTTATGCATGCCCTAAATGTGCAAAAACTTTAGATGTTTATTTCTGTGCTGCTGATGCAAAGAGACTTAGATATCGCTGCCCATATTGTGGTTCTCAATTAACAGTTGTCTCGCCTTTAATTGAAGGATAATTTTTGGTGTATCTGTTGATAGAAGAATTTTCTTTAGATGGAAATCAGAGGGTAGTAAAAGTATTAACAGATGAAGAAGTCTTTTATTCAATAGATTATTATGAAAAAATAAATATAGAGCCTGAATGCATAAAAAAGATTTCTATAAATGATTTAGAACTTTGTTATTTTAGTATAAATGAAAGATGTAAAGGATTAATTGTAAAGAGTCCTGATTCTATAGAAATTGTTTCTCTTAGATATTTTATTGATAAAGAAGAATATAATAAGGTAAGTTATAAGGAAATTTATACGAAATGTATAGAATTGTTAAATGATTTTAAACTTAATTATAAAAAAGAGCAAAACCCTTAAATCCTTAGTTACTAAAATATACGTGAAGCCGGCCCGCCGTAGCTCAGCGGTAGAGCGCCCGGCTGTAGTGGGACAGGGCTGTATCGGCCTATCTTAGCCGATACCGGGTGGTCCGGGGTTCAATTCCCCGCGGCGGGACCATCCCCTCTAACAGAGGAGCCACTTATTTTGTTTCCTTTTTATGAGAAACGCTTTAGAATTAGGATATAATATAATGTTTTGGTGAATTAGCATTGGATGAAAAACTATTAAGTGCTAAAAAACCTGAAAATAAAGAAGGTAAGCAATACCATATAAACCTTTCTTATGGGGAGGTATCAAAATATGTTCTTTTGCCTGGAGACCCTGATAGAGTAGAATTAATTGCATCATTTATGGATTCTTTTAGGTTAGTTTCGTCTCATAGAGAATATAAAACTGCTAATGGTAAGTATAAAGGAATAGATGTTTCCATAACAAGCACTGGAATCGGAGGCCCATCAATTTCAATAGCTTTAGAAGAGCTTTTGAGAATAGGCGCAAATACTTTTATAAGAGTCGGTACATCTGGGGCTTTACAACCATATATAAAAGTGGGAGATTTAATAATTGGTACGTCTTCTTTTAGGCTTGATGGTGCAAGTAATGATTATGTTGAAAAAGGTTATCCAGCAGCAGCAAATTATGAAATAGTTAATGCATTAGTTCAAGCAGCGGAAGCTCTAAATGTTAAATATCATGTAGGAATCATTGCTAGTACAGATACGTTTTATGTTGGCCAAGGAAGACCTGGATTTAATGATTATTTACCTAAAAATAAGGAAAATATTGTTGAAGATCTTATGAAATTAAACGTATTAGCATTTGAAATGGAATCTTCAACCTTATTTACTCTTTCTCAAATATTTAAAGCAAGGGCTGGATGTATTTGTTCTGCTGTAGCAAATAGAATTAAGGATGAGTTTGTTGTTAATGCAGGAATAAACGACGCATCTAAAGTTGCTTTAGAGGCAACTAAAATTTTATATGAGTGGGACCAGATTAAAGAAAAGTATAATAAGAAATGGTTTTATCCAGGCCTAATTAAGCTATAATTCGAGATAAAAGTGAAAAAGCATGGATGATATTATCATAGAAAAAAGTGGAGCAATATTATTAGGGAAAAACTTTGCTGTAGATGGATATAGTAATAGGCCAATAAGAGTTGTTACTCATGCACATGAAGATCATATGAAAGCATTAAGGAAAAGCATTAAGGAAAGTATCTTTATTATTGCGACGCCAGTAACTCATGAATTCTTAAATATACTAGGTTATCATATACCTGATGAAAAAGCAATAAAATTGGATTATAATAAAACTATAGATATAATGGATGAAAAAATTACATTAAAAAAGTCTAGACATATAGCTGGAAGTGCTCAAGTAGTTATCGAAACAAACAATGCAACAGTTGGATATACAGGAGATTTTAAGCTACCAGGAACTGAGCCCTTAAAAGACTTAGATGCATTAGTTGTAGACGCAACATATGGAAACTTAAAATATCAAAGAGGGTGGGCAGATTGGGATGCACTAGCTGCATTGATGAATTTAATAAACGAATATTCCAATAAAGGACCTATTTGGATATATGGATATAATGGTAAACTCCAAGAAATAATGGTAATGTTAAGAGAAAGAGGAATAAAAAATAGATTTTTAGCTGATGAAAAAACTTTAAGGATGGCTCAAATAGCTTCTAACTATTATGGAGTTAACCTAGGAAATACTTCTATATATAATAAAGAATTAATTGACATAGATTCTATAATATTTGTTCATTCTGCAAGGTATCAAAATTTCAGCAAATTAGAAGGAATTCATATTATGCTAACCGGTTGGGAGTTAAGAGGTATTGCTGTTAAGGTCAGTGAAAATCAATTTAATGTATCATTTAGCGATCACGCAACCTTTAAAGAGATAATAGACTATATAAAGGAATCAAGACCAAAAAGAGTTATAATAGACGGTTCTAGAAGTCAAGATCCTTGGTATATTGCAAAATATTTATCTAAGGTATTGGGTATAAAAGTTGATGTTCAACCCAATATTTAGTTAAAAATATAATATTTACAAAATTTTATAGCAATTGGTGGGCTATTTGGAAATTGATCAACAGGCAAAAAAATTAAGATTGCTTAAATCGTCTATGAATTATTTTAGGTCATATGAAATCATTTTACCTCCGATATTAATGAGTTCAGGAATTATAATTGGCATAATAGCTAATGTTCTGCAGTCTTTTCAATTTATTTCATTATCCTTAACTATGGCTGCTATAACATTTGCATTTGCCGGTTCTGCTATGGAAATAACTTATTTACTAATACTAAAAAGAATGGAAAAAGTATTGCTAAATACGAATCAAAGTCTTGGATTAAGTATAGCAATTATAGCAATTTTGATGATGCTATATCTAATAGTAATTGGCATGCCATTAGTTCATTACTATGAATCTAGTATTTTAAATAAGTTATATTTATCTCTAGAAGACAGAAAAAAATGTGCTTTTGACAATCCAATATTGTCTTTAATAACGTTTGGCTATGGTCTCTCTATTTATCAAGCATGTACTGGAGTAAATCTTACTAAAATAATAAACAATGCAATTAATAGTTTAACCAATACTAGCACTTAATTAAATATCTTTTGGTATTGCTCCCTTGAATTTCTCTCCGCCTAATGCAATTAAAGGCAGAACTATTGATGGCGCCTTTATAGATTCATCAAGTATTATTCTCCAGCTAGATTTACATTTTTGGCAAAATACTAATCCAACTCTTCCCTCTTTATCGCTAAAAATTCCCAAACTAAATTCTTCATTATTTCCGCAATATGGGCATGTGATTTTTTTATCAGAAACCTTCCAGGTGTAGCCACAAAAATGGCACACCATTTTATATTCATTATTTATCTTTATCATTGTTTTACTCTCTGAACCACAAACAGGGCAATAAGCACTTTGGTTCGATATAACTCCATTTTTTTCTTCAAATTTTTCTGCATAGAGTCTTGATAATGCTTGCAAAACTATTAATGAAGTTTTAGCTCCCTTAAAATCCATATTTCCTTCTAATGCTTCTTTTAATGCATTATCAGCATCATCTTTCTCTATTTCTTCCCCTAGTTCTTTAGATGTTTCTTTTATTAATTCCTGTAATTTGCCATTTTGAGAGAGCGATGAGATAAAGCTGTTAAGATCTTCATATGAAATATTGCTAATCATTTTATTTATGTTATTGATTATGTTAAGCTGTATTTCCTCTATTTTTCTTGCTGTTTCTATATCTATTTTAAATCCAGCTAAATGACCATATCTTCTTATCGATGAAACAAATTCTTCTATATTATTCAAAAAAATCAGGCTCCTTGTAATTGTTTTTTGAGAGATTCTATTTCTTTTATTAGAGCAGGGACCACTTGTTTATAGTCTGCAACTATTCCATAATCTGCCTGAGAAAATATTGGGGCATTTGGATCATTATTTATCGCAACAACGACTTCAGCCTCTCTAATACCAAACATATGTTGAGCCGCTCCGCTTATTCCTATAGCTAAGTACAATATGGGCTTTACAGATTTTCCAGTTTGACCTACTTGTTTTTCGTGTGGAATCCATCCCATATCAACAGCTTTTCTGCTACCTGCTACTGCTGCATTCATTTTTGATGCTAATTCTTCTATTAGTTTAAATCCTTCAATATTTCCTAACCCTTTTCCTCCACTTACTATAAGTTCAGCTTTTTCTATAGGAACTTCATTTATTGGCAACAATTTTCTTGAAACCAGTCTTGCTTTAGGTTTTTGTATATAATCGACCTTTTCTTCAATAATCTCCCCATTTCTATTAGGATCCCTTGGAGGCAGCTTAAAGACATTTGGTCTAGCAGTTCCTATTTGAGGTCTTCTTGTTGGTGTTTTTATGTAAGCTAGCAATACAGCCCCAAATGGTGGTCTTATTAATAACACATCCTTTGTTTTTTCATCAACATCGAAATCTGTACAGTCAGCAGTTATTCCTGCTCTTAAAGTATTTGCTACATAAGGTCCTAATTCCCTTCCCTTCATTGTTGCTGAAATGAAAATAACAGCTGGTTTATATTTTTTGGCTAGTTCTGCTATGGTTCTTGCATAAGTATGAGGAGAATACATTGAAAGTCTTTCATCATCTAATACTATAACTTCATCAGCTCCATATTCTATGAATTCCTTTGCATATTTCTTTACATTATAACCAACTAATAATCCTACAATTTTAGTATTTAATTTTGTTGCAATTTTATTTGCAGGAGTCAACATTTGTAAACTAGGCTCAGATAATCCGTTTTCATCTACTTCTCCAACTACCCACACGTTTTTGAAGTCATTAACATTTTGACAATCCCATTCAGGACAAACATTACAATCTTTCTTAGCTTCAGAGCTCATTATTTAGCACCCCCTTCTTTTAAAGCCTTAATTAAAGCCTTAGAAGCTTTCTCATCCTCCATTAAGGTTTTTATTAGCCATTTTGCAGCATCTTCACCGTCTTTAGGCTTATAAACAACTTTTTTCCTTGGAACCTCTGGAACATCAACTGTTTTAGCAACTATTGTTGGTGAACCTTTTAGACCGGTGCATCTGGGATCTAGTTTCATATCATTGTTTGTCCATGTAATGAGAGGTTTCTCAACTTTATAACGTATTTTATTTATAAGCCTTACAGGTCTAGGTTTCAAAGCTTTCATATGTGTACTAATAATTGCAGGCAATTCTACTTCCCAATCTTCAATAGCATTTTCTAATACTCTTTCTACTAAAACTTTATTGTTGTCAATCAATTTTACGCTGTGTGCATAATAAATATAGGGCCAATCGAGCCAGCTAGCTGTTTGAGCACCTATATGCGCAGTACTTGAATCTATGGTTTCTTGACCAAATATTGCTAAATCTACTTTGCCTATTTCTTTATCGATTTTTTCTATTGCTTTTGCTAATACATAGCTTGTTGCTAATGTATCTGCACCTGCATAGACTCTATCTGAAACTAAAATAGCTCTATCTACTCCCATTCCAATTAAATATTCTAATCCTCTAATAGCAGGAGGAGGAGACATCGTTAATGCTATAACTTCCCCTCCATAGGTATCCTTTAGTTGCAATGCTAATTCTACTGCTGGCATGTCATGGGGATTAACTATACTAGGCACACCTTCTCTAATTAATGTACCCGTCTTAGGATCAATCCTAACTGATGTTGTTCCAGGAACCCATTTCATACCAACTACTATTCTCATCTATAACCACCCCTTATGTAAATCTATAGAAAATACCTTTTCCACTTTTTGGATAATTCCAAGTTATTGCTTCCATTGGGCAAATAACTCTGCACGTTCCACATTCAACGCATCCTTCATAGCTAAATACTATGCCGTTATCTGATAACACATAACAACCTGCAGGGCATAAGTAAACACATGGCTTATTAGGGCAATTTTTGCATTTATTATAATCAACAATTATATGTGGATCTTCATCAACATTCCAAATATCGCTTTGTAAAATATCCTCCAATTTCATAGGTTTCTCCTCTTTCTTCTCAACATTTTGAGCTGAACTCATAGGCTTTTCACCATCCCAAAAGCTTGAGAAATTAAGTCAAACGGCCCAACCTTTTCTTCCTTTAATGCCTGCATTAAGGCATTATATATCGTTTCTTGAGTATATTCTCCTTCAAACATTTTTTCCATAACTCTCATTAATATAGAGGGATACTTTGCCATCATTACTGGATTATTCATTAACAATTCAGCCCCTCTATGCTTAAATAATTCGTTATACATAAAGCTTCTTCTGATGTTCTTATCATATGTTTCCAGATTTTCATATGTGAAACCTCCATTATTTCTAGCATATTCTACAGCTTCAGCGGCAAGTTTTCCACTGTAAACAGCATAGTCAACTCCTCTAAACGTATAACCAGTAGATAATAGAAGACCTGCAGCATCTCCTACAATTAATAATCCAGGATATGCGAATTTACTTGGCATAAAATGTGTTGCTCCTTCAATAGTTAAATGTGCTCCATATTCAGATATTATTGCATCCTTCCAATATGGTCTAAAATATGGATGGAATCTAAACTCTTCGACTAGCTTGGAAACATGCTCATCAAATTTTCCATTTTCAATAAAGTTCATAGAGTGTTTTAGATGAAGTACAAGCCCCATGCTAATGGAATCTTTGTTTGTATATATGAAACCTCCACCAGGAATTCCTTTAGTTACGTCTCCCATAATAACCCAAGCGACCCCTTCATTTGGGCCAACATTAAATGAAGATTCTATATTGCTTGCTCCAGTTTTTAGAACCTCTTTAACGCCCAAAGCTATATTATCTGGTTTTAATCTCTCAACAATTCCTAACCTTTCTAATAATAGCCTGTTAACACCTTCAGCATCAATTACTACATCAGCTTCAATAAAATCTGGGCCGCTTCTTACTCCAACTGCTTTTCCATCCTTCATTACTATTTCGTCAATAGTAACTTCAGTTACGAATAAAGCACCTGCATCTTCAGCCTTTTTTGACATCCATTGAGATAATTGGGTTAAATATGAAACAAAGCTTATCTTTTTCTCAGCTTTATATTCAAAGGTTATTACCTTTTCTCCTTGAACCATGCTTATTCTTTCTTTAGTTACCCATCTTTGAATTGGAGCTTCTTTGTCTAATTCAGGCCAAACTTCTCTTATAGGAGGGGCATAAACTCTTCCTCCATAAAGATTTTTGTCTCCTAATCCTCTTCCTCTTTCTATAAGAAGTACTTTAAACCCTTTTTTTGCTAGTAGATATGCAGCAGCAGATCCAGATGGTCCAGCTCCAATCACAATAACATCAAATTTAGTAGGTAAATCAGGCAAATTATTCACCCAAATCTAAGTCCCAATATAGCAAATTATTAGAAAGTGGTTAAAAACTAATTTAAAATACTCATAATAAACGCTTACTATATGAATATTTATTATTCTATTTAATCTCTGCTTTTTCTTTATAAAAAATTAGTTTAAAATGCCTTTACTGGTTGTTCAGCACCGCAAGCTTCACATCTTAAAATCCATATTTTTCCACGATGTTCAATTCTGGTATCAATGCTTCCACATGTTGGACATTTTACATAGGATTTTATGAAAATATCTAACAACTGTTCTATAACCTTCCTAGAAACTTTAACATTTAAAACTAATTGGCCAGACACTTCTTCATAAGAACCTGCAGAAGCCAATTCTTTTAATAAATACCTAGAAACTAATGTTGGGTCCCTCTTCAATTTTTGTGAAATGTCTCTGAAATTCTTTATTATACTTTGCGTCCCCACTCTTATTAATTGTGGTTCCGGTAATTGTAAATCGGATGTACCACTTTTTGGAGGTATTTTTTTATAAACTCTTTCTAATAGTTTATCATAGTCTTGTAATAGATTTTCATCGTCTGACATATATTCATCCCATTCTTGAAGTACATTTAGAGGTTATTAATTATTATGACTTCCTTTACATCAAAATAGTTTTTTAAGGTTTAAAATCAAATCCTTTTACGAGCTATATTGAATATATGAAAAATGATTAAAGTTTTTTATATTTTAAAAATTTTCATCTTATTAATAGATTATTATCAATCATAGAGATTACAAAAGATTTATGTTATTTATAAAAAGGTTATTTCATACATTAATAATGAAGTTTTCTAATTTTATTATGTTATTGATAAATGATATTTTGAAAACTCTTATAATCATTTTTAAATCCTAGGAGTAACGATAATTATCGCGTGGGCCGGTAGCTCAGACTGGAAGAGCGCTCGGCTTGCACCCGAGAGGCCCCGGGTTCAAATCCCGGCCGGTCCATTTTCATCAATATAATTTGTTAGAACATAATAATTAGAGTGAGAGATGATGCTATGGCTGATAATAACAACAGGTAAATGCAATTTAAAATGTGATTATTGTGGAGGATCTTTTCCAAATAGTGTTGTGCCGTGGAATATAAAATATGATATAAATAAATTAAAGGAGTTGATATTAAAAGACAATTCTCCTACTATAATATTTTATGGAGGAGAACCATTATTAAATTATAAATATATAATGAATTTTATGGATAACATAAAAAAAGCTAGGTTTGGAATACAAACAAACGGTTATTTGGTTAAACTTTTACCAGAACGATACTGGAAAAGAATTGATGTAGCATTACTATCAATAGATGGAAGAAAAGAAATAAATGATAAGCATAGAGGAATAGGATCATACAATAAGGTAATTAATGCTGCAAGGTATTTAAAAGAATTGAATCCAAATATAGAGACAATTGCTAGGATGACAGTAACAAAGGATTCTGATATATATGAAGAAGTTATGCATTTAATAAAGTTAAATTTATTTGACAAAATACATTGGCAGCTAGATGTAATATGGGGAGAAAAGTGGGATTTCATTTCGTGGGCAGAAAACAGTTATCTTCCAGGCATTAGAAAATTAATAGAATATTTTTTAAATAATTTAAAAAATAGAAAATTAATAAAAATTATTCCATTTCTTGGGATATTAAGTGCTCATTATCATCAAGGATTTGTTGGATCTCCATGTGGGGCTGGATATAAATCTGTAGCTGTTTCTTCTGATGGAAGAATTCTATCATGTCCAATAGCCGTGAGGGAAAAATGGTCAGTTCTTGGCGATGTAAATAACGGTTTTAATTTATTAAAAGATCCTTTACCTGAAATTTGTAAAAGTTGTGAATTAAAAAAATATTGTGGTGGGAGATGTTTATATGCGCATATGGAACCTTATTGGGGAAAGGAAGGATTTATAGAAGTTGATGAGATTAATAAAAAATATATTAAAATGGTTTTATCAATAATACCTGAGATAGATAATCTTATTAAAAATGGAACTATAAATTTAGAAAGCTTATATTACGATCCTACTATGGATTCAACAGAAATAATTCCATAGACTATGGTTTGAAATCGCTATTTATTGCATAATTTATGAAATCGTTAAATGCTTCTTCAAATGAGGAAAATTTAAAATCGTCTAGGTATTTACTTTTAAAAGTATACGATCCTTTAACAGATCTATAGATCATTTTTATTGGCGAATTATATGGTGTTATATAATATAAGAATTTGATTAATCCTTTTATTGGTAATGTAATACATCTCTTCTTTTTAAAATATTCGCAAGTTTTTGAGGAAACCTTTTCAAGATCAATCTTTTCTGGCCAGCTAACATATAACCATTTGCCATCAAATTTACCTTTAGTCGAGATTCCTACTATTTTGGCCAAATCTTTAGAGTAAATTAGACTTTCTCCTCCAATTTTTATTTTTACGTTTCTTTTAGCTAAATTATAAATTGCTTTCCATTGGCTCTCATATGCATATGGGCCAAAGACAGTTGTAGGTCTCAGTATTACAAATTTATTTTTTAACTCATCTTTATTTTTAAGTAATAATCTTTCACCTTCAGCTTTGGAAATTTCGTATGGAAACTTTTGAGTAAACATTTCTTTATTTAAATGATCATCTTCTTCATATAAAACAGATCCTTCTTTGGCTTTCACTTCTCCTAATGCACCCACACTACTTATGTATATAACTCTAGAAGAGATTTCTTTAGCAGCCTTAATTACTTCATCTAATATATTTACATGAGCTTCCATCATTTCTTTAAGATTTCCAGAAATTATTCCTATTGTATAAATGAAGTTATCTACATCTAGATTTTTTAGGTTATTAAAATTAATTTTATCTAAAACAATTAATTCTACTCCCAATTCTTTTAATCTTTTAGTTATATTAGGTCTCTTTTTTATGGAAGACCTTCTAGTAACAATAATTACATTGCTATCTTTAGACAGCTCTTCTGCTATATTTATTCCTACAAATCCTACGCCTCCAATTATAGCGTTTTTGCTCATTTTATCTCCTCAATGTGCTTATAGAAAACTAATTTTATTAAGTATTTATATTAAATAAATTTTTGAATTAAATCTTAAGGGATTTACTAAGCATATAGTTTAAACCATTTCATAAAGTTTAAACATTAGAAACAAATTTAAATATATGGTTTTATATTTGTTCCGTTTTTAAAATACTTAGACAGGTGGAAATTTGAAAAAAGATTCAGATGAATTCATAATAAGAAATGCTAATGAAAATGATATACCAGAAGTGATGGAAGTAAACATGAGGAGCTTACCGGAAAACTATTGGTACGGTTTTTATAAGTTTGTATTAGATAGATGGGGAGACATATTTCTAGTTGCTGAGTTAAACAGAAAAATCATAGGGTATATAATGAATAGAATTGAAGATACAAGAGATCCTGTATTATATGGTAAAGAAAATGAGCTTTCTAATAATAAAGAGAAGAAGAAAGGTTTTGATGATATAATGTCATCTTTGAAAAATGTTTTTTCAGATTCTCATAAAGTAGGTCATGTAATATCAATAGCAGTTCTTCAGGAATACAGAAAAAAAGGCATAGGAACCGCTTTGTTAAAAGAGGCAATTTCTAAAATGAAGAGCCTATACAATACGGAAGCAGTATATTTAGAGGTTAGAGTAACAAATTATGATGCAATAAGCTTATATAAAAAAATGGGATTTGAAGAAGTTAGAATTATAAAAGAATATTATAGAGATGGAGAAGATGCATATGTAATGGTAAAAAAATTATAAAATTAAAGCATTTTAATATAAAAGCTTAGTTTTTAAATCTTTTAAATAATGCTATAATTAGGTGTTTGGTATTGGATATAGAAGAATCTAAGTTTCACCCATCATCAGCTATTATAAAAAGCTATAGCGATAACCTTTATGATAAATGTATAATCTTAGCTGTTACCGCAAGCATTTCTCTATACAGATCCTTAGATACCGCAAGGTGGTTATTAAGAAGGGGTGCTAAGGTAAAGGTAGTAATGACAGAAGAAGCGTCTAATTTAATAAGCCCTGACATGTTCTATTGGGCAACAGGTATTAAGCCTATTGTAAAGTTAACAGGAGCAACGGAGCATGTTGCTTTAGCAAAAGAATGTGATTCTATGTTAATAGCTCCTGCGACTTTTTCGTCTATGTCAAAAATAGCATATGGCATAACTGATAATCCTGTTTCTTTAACGGCGATAACTACTATGGGATATAATAAACCTCTTATCTTGGTACCTGCGATGCATGAAAAAATGGAAAATACAAAACAATATGAAGAAATAGAGAAAAGGTTAAAACAAAGCAATATTTTCATAATAAGTCCTTATGTCGCAGAAGAGGTTGCAAAATATCCAGATCCTCAATTTGTCGCAAGGGTTACTAGTTCTCATACATTAAGGGGTTATGATATGAAAGGATTAAGAGTTTTGATAACTGCTGGTGCAACAAGATCATGGATAGATGATGTGAGATTTATAACAAATCCAAGCTCTGGTAGAATGGGTATTGAGTTATCCATAGAATCATATTCTAGAGGAGCTGAAGTAGATCTAGTTTATGGTCATACGGAAATACAAGTTCCACACACAGTGAACTCTTATCATGTTGATACAACAGATGAAATGGCAAATAAAATTAATGAGTTAACTTCAAAATATGATTATGATATAATAATTGGCGCAGCAGCGCCTGTTGATTTTAATGTTGATAAGTTTGAAGGAAAAATGAGAAGCGAACTCAGTTATCAAATAAATTTGATACCAGCTAAAAAGACATTGAAATCCATATCTAAAAGGCCTAAAGTATTGATATCGTTTGCCGCAGAATCAATAAAAAATGATCAAGAATTAATAGAAAAGGCTAGAGAAAAGATAGCTAAATACAATTCAGATATAGTTGTTGCAAATCCAGCTAATTTATCAGGTGTAGGTTTTTCAAGCCTTTATGATAGAGCAATACTTATATTTAGCAATGGGAAAATAGTTAATGTTGAGAAAACTTTAAAAGAAAACTTAGCTAGAATTATATTAGATAATGCGTTAAGTTTAATTAAGAGGTGAAATTATATTTGAAGATAACTATAAATGATGTTACTAATATTGATTATGAACATGCAAGAAAAAATATAGAAAAATTTATAAAACAGGAATTGGAATCATCTAAAAAGAATGGTTATGTAATAGGGTTAAGTGGAGGAGTAGACTCTGCACTTACTTATTATCTAGCAGCTGAAGCTGTTGGTATAGAGAAGGTTTTTGCATTAATAATGCCAGATACAACTACAACGCCTAAAGAAGATATAAACGATGCTAAGGATTTAGTTAAAAGACTAGGAGGTCAAATGCATGTTATAGACATTTCTCCAATAGTAGAAGTCTATAAATCTACCATACCTGTATATCAAGAAGGAGATAATATTCCATTAGGTAATGTTAGAGCTAGAATAAGGATGACATTGCTTTATTATTATGCAAATAAGATGTCAATGTTAGTTTTGGGCACTGGTGATAGGAGTGAGAGCTTTGTGGGATATTTTACTAAATATGGAGATGGAGGGGTTGATTTATTACCAATATCATCTTTACTTAAATCCCAAGTAAGGAAACTAGCTCAGAAATTGGGAGTACCAGATAATGTTGCATTAAAACCCAGTAGCCCTAGATTATGGGCTGGCCAACTTGCAGAGAAGGAATTAGGTATTTCATATGATCAAATAGATTTGATTATATATTCAATTATAGATAAAGGATATTCAATAAAAGAGGCATCAGAAATTACTGGAATTAGTTTAGATATAATTGAAAAAGTTCTTGATATGAACAAAAATAGCGAGCATAAGAGATCTTTGCCCAAATCTCTAAGCACAAATGAAGTAATAAAATATCTAAGCTAGCTGCTATCTTCAAATTCTATTTCTTTTTGATCTCTTATATTGTTTTTCTTTATAACGTTTTTATTTGATTCAATAATTAAGCTTTCTGCAATATCAATTATTTTTTCTGCAATATCAATTTCGCTTATAAGCTCATCTTCATATTCTGACCTTGCTTTAGTTAAGAACTCAACAATCCTAGGTAAATCATTAAATGCTATTCTTCTAAGCTCCTTTTTTTCGTCTTGAGTTATCTTTTTTCTTTTAGATATCTTTTCTAAGATGTTTAAAATTCTCTCTGGATCTAAGCTATAAAACTGTATTTTAAGCAACTTAAGTTTTGGATCTTCATTATTAGTTGTTGTACCATCATAGCTATATAAAGCCTCTTCTAAAGAACGTTTATCTATTATATTCCACCAATGTTGGGATCCAGATTTATAAGTAGTTCTTATTATCTCATATTCCTTTTCAAGCTTTGCAAGGAGAGGAACTGGGTTATAATCTAAGCCATATTTTATAAGAAAATCTTTTACATCTCTTAAATCGAAATCACCTAATTTAGCTTTTTTATAAGTTTTTGATGCATCGAGGAGGGATTTTAATACGTAATACCCTCGTTCTCCATATTTCGCTAAAAATTCTTTTAAGTCATTTCCCTCCTCTTCCAATATTATTGCACCTTTGCTTCATTAATACTAATAATTTTTGGGTTTCTCAGAGTATATTAGTGAATTGGATAATGGATAAAACGGTTGAGGTTCCTATAGACAATAATACCCAATATTCAATAATTGCAGAAAAATTATATAAAAAAATAGGTAAAAAAGAAGTATTAAAAGGAATTGATTTAAAAATAAAGCAAGGAGAGATTCATGTTTTAGCCGGTCATAATGGAGCTGGAAAAACAACACTTTTTAGAATACTTGCAGGTTTATTAAAATATGATTCTGGAAAATTATTAGTAATGGGTTTCGACCCTTCTAAAAATCAGAATGAAATAAGAAAATATTTAGGTTATGTTCCTGAAGATTCTTCTCCATACGAAAGGTTAACAGGTTTTGAAAACCTAAAACTGTTTGCTTTAATATATAGTAATGGTAATGAGAGTTTAGCTGAAAAATATATTAAAAAAGGAGCAGAAATTTCTGAATTAAGTTATGAAGATTTATCAAGAAAAACAAGTGAATATAGTAACGGCATGAAAAAAAGATTACTTATAGCTAGAGCGATAATGCATGATCCTAAACTTGTTTTGCTTGACGAACCTACTAATGGTTTAGATGTTTTTTCTGCATATAGGATAAGAAAATTAATAAAAACAATGTCTAATAGTGGTACTACATTTGTTATAGCTACTCATAATATGTCTGAAGCAGAGATGCTTGCCGATAAAGTGAGCTTTATTGCATATGGTACTGTGCTTTATTCAGGTTCAGTAAAATCAGCTATTGAGGAATTTAATTCAGTAAATCTTGAAGAGGCATTTATTAAGGCTGTTGGTGAAAAATATGAAATCTAAAGCAATAATTTGGAAAGAATTACTAGATTTGAGTAGAGATAAAAGGACTCTTGCAGCAATGATATTAATACCATTTATAGGATTACCTGCAATAGCATTTTTAGCAACTGGATTAACTCAAACACAAACAACAACTGTTTATATAGAAGTATTGGATAGAAATTCAACTAATATTGCCAAATATATTTCATATCAGCTGATTCAATATGCTAAAATTAATGGGTTAAGAGTTAATGTTTCAATGTCAAATCAAGCTCCTAGCAGTGTTTATAATTTGTTATTAATTATTCCTAAGGGATTCTATGAAAACATATCAAGCATTGATGGAGTAGGCACAGTTTATTTAAAAAGTTTGGTAGGAAGCTTACAAAGTAGTGAAGTTGAATCTATAATTGAATCCATAATAGGTCAATTAGAAAATAATATTGTTACAAACAGAGTACAAAAATTATCAAATATTTCAGGAATAAAAATAAATTCAAGTAATTTCCTAAATCCAATTAATATTTTTACTGGCTATTATTTACCATCGGGTAAACCAGCTAGTGCTACTCAAGTAGAACTAAGTCTTTCTGCAAGATTGCTAGAATTTTCATTATTTTTTGTAGCTAATCCTGCTATTGTTTTTATGGGTGATAGCATTCTTGGAGAAAAAGAGAGAAAAACATTGGAAACTCTAATTTCTACACCTTCTTCAAAGACGAGTTTAATTATTGGAAAAATGATTGCATCAATAATAATAGGATTAATTACAGCAATAGCGGATAGCTTAGGAGTAATTATTTATTTATCAATGATAGCTCAAAATGGATTAAAGTTAACTGCAGGATTAATATTGGTGACTTTTTCTGTAAGTGCATTGTTAGTTGTAATGACTGCAGCAATAATAACACCAATAGTTTTAAGAAGTTCTTCTGTGAGATCTGCTCAGGCAATGTCTTATCTTATTATGATGATAGCTCTAGGTATTTATTTCAGTACTTTATTTGTTGACATTCAAAGATTACCTTATTATATAGAAGATATATTGTTGGTTATTCCCTTTACTCATGCAGCCCTTGCTATATCTAACTATGTATTAGGACAATATCTATATATGGCTGTAAATTTCTTAGTTATGATAGGCTTTACGTTATTGGGCATATATGTTTCTATAAAGACTTTTGATAGTGAAAGATTAATACTATCTAAATAAATTTTTTAAATAAAATATAGAATTTATGCTCCTTCTGCAAAGACTGATACAATATACCAGTCTAATTTTGTTTCATCTTCTTTAGATGCTTTAAACTCTATTTTCTTTGACTTGAATTCTTTTCCAGTATATATCTCTTGGCTCACTTCTTTCACCCATTTAATATATATGCGACTAAGCCTTATAAGGAAGAGCCCTAGTAAAGTTAGACTACTGTCTATTATTTTAATTTACAATATATTATTTTAAAATAAATATAATATGATTAGACTTAAATTTAAGAATTGAAAGAACTGATTATAGATTTATTAATAATTAAGCAAAAATATTTGATTGAGTCTAAGGTCTTTTATTCCTAGGCATTATGATATCTTTTGGTGCCTTTTCGAAAGGTTCCAAATATTTTCTAAGAACCTTTGGTATTAATACGGATCCATCGGGTTCTTGATAATTCTCTAAGATAGCAGTTATTGCTCTTGTTGATGCTATTCCAGTGCTGTTTAATGTGTGAACATAATCTCTAATCATTCCTTTTCTTCTGATAAGTCTAATATTAAGCCTATAAGCTTGCCAATCTGTGCAATTACTCCCACTAACCATTTCTCTATATTTTCCTTGCCCTGGCATCCACACTTCTAAATCATATTTCTTTACAGCACATGCTCCTAAATCTCCAGCAGCTATGTTAACAACCCTATAAGGTAATCCTAATCCTTGAAAGATCTCTTCAGAATTTTTAATTAGTTCTTCATGATATTTTTTACTATCCTCTGGTAATGAATATATGAATTGTTCAACCTTATGGAACTGATGTACTCTAAATATACCTTTTAAATCTCTATTTCCTGCACCAGCTTCTTTTCTAAACGCTGGACTAAATCCAACATATTTTTTGGGTAATTCATCATCATATATTTCTTCATTATAGTATAGAGCAGCTATTGGATGCTCAGCAGTTGCGATCATATATAAATCTTCATTATCGATTTTATATATAGCATCTTGAAAAGTCGGTAAATCTATTACTGAGTTAATAATGTCATACCTTAACATATAAGGTGGTAACACTAAGGTATAGCCTTTTGATGTTAATTTGTCTATAGCATAAAGCAATAGTGCAAAATCGAGCCAAACTATATCATCGAATAAATAATAGAATCTAGAACCGGAAACTTCTCCAGCCTTTAAAGTATCACCTAATTTTAAAACGTTCTCCAAAATGTCTGCATGGCCTACAGGTTTATAATCAATTATTTCATAATCAGGTTTGAATCCATATTTTTCTGTTTGTTCTTTAAATTGATCTAAGTATTCTTTGTAGACCTTAGCTTTTCCCCAGAATCTTATTGGTACTGTCGCCTCTTCTCCTCCTATAGGAACATCGTCTAAAACTATGTTTGGTAAATTTCTTAACATTTTATCTCTTTTTTCTTCTATTTCATTAAGCTCTTTTTCTGCATTTTCCAATTGATTTCTTAATTCTTTAGCTTCCTCAAGTAACTTCTTTTTTTCATCATTTTTTGCTTTTGCTATTAAACTGCTAACTTGATTATGCTTATGTCTCATTTCATTGATTTCTGTTAAAATTCTTCTCCATTTATTATCTAATTCTAATGCTTCATCGATTATTTTTGTATCCATTTGTCTTTTCTTAATACTTTCTTTTAACTTGTCTGGATCATTTCTCAACAATTCTAATATTGACCAGGGCATTTTACATCATCAACCGAAAGCCTCACTCTTTCATGCAGGATTTAAAAATTTATAAGTATTAATTTTTTTCTTTGATATTAAAGATTTTGATGGATTTCTGATTGCCTATATTTCATGAAATATGTAATCCAAGATAAATAAGAGAAGTTCTAATAAAGGGAAATATTTTAATAAGAAAAGAAGTAGAGGCCAAATATCAAAGAAATGCATAAAGAATTTTTGTTATCTAAAAGAGATAAAATAATTGTTATGAAATAAGTGAAATATAGTTGTTAGTATAATATATTAAATTAAAAATTTCAATTGCTTAAATAAAAAGAAAATTAAATTGAAATAATACACATAAATTAAACAAAATTATTATAAAATAAAGTTATCCTATCCATTTATATAAGAATACTATAACACTATAGAAATAAACTGAATTTCCATTATTTATGTTTACAGGATTTGAAACGAAAATTGCTACTGGAACGAAATGATGTAATGGCGTTGGAGTTATGGCCTCTGGAACAAAACCAGATGAAGTTGCATATGCAATAGCTGTAGGAGTAAAGTTAGTTGCATTTTTTAGAAATCCGGCTCCTTGTCCAAATATTCCATATTGTTTTAGGCTAGCTATTCCATTTAGCATCATGCTATAGATTAATGTATTTAATACATTTGTAACATTTTGAGAAGGAGTACCAATAAATCCAGGGAATTGTATAAACGTTGCGCCTTGATATGTGGTTTCTGATGTATAGTTTGTAAATAATGGTGAGGGTAAAAATGGATTAACTTTATATGCAATTCTTAACATTTGATATGATTTTGCTATATCTCCCATACCATATGTAATTGCATAGAATTGCGAAGTTGGGCTAAGGGTTATTATATTTGGATATGGGAACATAATAACTTGACCTGTAGAGTTCTGATATTCACCGACAAATACATCATATGTCAAAAGGTATGTATTATTAGGCTTTGCATGTAAATAATTTAATAGCGCAGATGCCTCATATTCATTACCAGTTAATATGCTTGCTAAAACTTGTATTTGTGTACCATTTAATGTTGCACCATCTGCAACAGTTGTTCTATTGGAATTAACTGTTATCCAATAACCATAATCCCACCAACTTATTACAAGCGAATTATTACTTGTATTTTCTTTTAGGTAATTTAATGCCATAGTCCATGCATTATTTAAAGGTACAACAATTTTTGCTCCAGAAGCTGTTTGTAATGTAAATGGTTGCATCCAACCTGTGCTTAATGCTGGAGCCATATATTGCATAGATGCATAATCTTGATAAGCATAATAGGCTCCAAAGCCTAAAATAATTATTCCCAAAAATGCTACTACTATTAACGCTGTTGTATCTATTTCCTTTCTAGTTTTAATTTGCTTGCCTTTTTTGATATTACTTTCCTTTTTAAACATTAATAACAGACCAATAGTTAATCCTGCTGTTATATCAAAGAAATAATTTGCAGAAGCTAAGAAATAAGATTCATTTACATTGCCATATAAAAATAAAAAGGCCATTATGAAAAATGCAAGTATAAGTGTTTCGTTCGCTACGCCTATTTTCTTTCTCATTAGATAATAAATTAATACAAATAATCCTATTATTGAGACAAAGATAACAGGCCCGTATGATTGAAATATAGATGATAGAGTTGTACCTGCATACTCAGCAACAGTAAGTGCAACTACTGAAGAAGTTGGTGTAACTCCTAAGGCAAGCAATACTCTAGAAGGGAATGATAAGATATCTGAATAAATTGTAGCACCAATTATTGCGATACCAGCTATAATAACCCATACATGAACTTTATAACTAAAGTTCTTAGTTATACCTATTTTGTTTAATGGTAGTTTATCCATATATGCTTCTATAAAATAGACTATAAGTAATATAGGTATAGCGAGACCGAGACTTTTTATAAAATAGTGTAATCCTGCGGCTGGAGATAAAACTACGGGTATAGCAAATCCTATAGATAATATAAGGTGTTTAAGCCAGTTGTTAAAATTAGGCTTTGATATGAATGGATCTAATACTAAAATCAGAGATATTAAAAGAGTTATGTAATCATATCCTCCCCAAATCCATGATACAGCTCCTGCTATTAATCCTCCAATAAATAAATATATTAATGATCTTATCCTTTTGAATGATTTATATCCTAATGCTAAAAACAAAAATGATAATGAAAAGAAGGCAAGGCCTGCATTTGTTTTTCCTGGATAATCGGCAAATGCTTTAAATAGAAAAACACCGGGGTAGAAAGCAAAGGCAAACGAAGATACCAGTCCTGCTAGTCTTGAATTTGTTAGCTTCCATACTGCAAAGAATAGGGCTATCGTGCTTAATCCTGCCATAAAAACTGGTTGAAAGGCTAATGTTTGAATAACGCTAAGTCCAAATCTGCTAGTAATGTACTTTGTTACAAAAGCTATTAGCATTGCTCCTCCTAAATATTCTGTTTTTAAAAAGTTTCTTCCTTCTGGATACCAGAATAATTTAACGTCTTTGAGTCCAGCTAGATTGAAGCCATTGTGATAGAAATAATTTGATAGCCAATATAATATCCATGGGTCATTGCCATTTAATACGTTTGTACCATAAAGCTTTGCTGGAATTAATCTAATATAAACTGTTACTGCCGTAATTATTATTGCTAAAATTATAGCTATAATAGTGCCCAATTTACTATCTAAAATTTCCATAAAATTTTTTGCATCAAAACCTTTTGATTCTTTCTTTTGATCATCTTTCCTATTAAATTTGCTCACTCTTATCCCCGCTTCCAAATCTTTGTGTTATATTAAATTTATCCGAGATATAAATATTTAAATTATTTTTTGCAAAATTATTATATTATATTATATTGTTTAAAATAATTTATTTTAGATTAATAAAATAAATTATTAATTTATAAAACTATTATAAATAGCAGTTAATAATTAATTTATTATAGAAAAGAAAAATCTAAACTAAATAGATATATTTAAATTATTTTTTATAAGGACATCCCTTTAACATGGGATAGAATCATTTTAGTAAAAAATTAATACCTTGCTGTAAATGATATATCACGTCTTCGATAGGGTTAGGGGTAATTTAAATGAGGCTATTAATAGCATTAGGAGGCAATGCAATATTAAGGAAAGGCGATAAAGGAACAGTAGATGAACAATGGAGAAATATAAAAGGTGCTGTTGAAATAATATCTAATATTGTAAAAGATAATGATGAGTTGATTTTAACTCATGGAAACGGTCCTCAAGTTGGGTATTTATTGGAAATAATGCAAATATCGAATCCCGAAAAAGCTTTGAGTATTGATATTGCAGATGCTATGACTGAAGGTTGGATAGGTTATATGTTACAAAATGCTTTTTCTTTATATTTGCCAGATAGAAAAGCAGTGCCTGTCATAACGAGGACATTAGTCTTAGAAAACGATGATGCATTTTCGAATCCAACTAAATTTGTTGGTAGTTATTTTACTAGAGATCAAGCAGAACTTTTATCAAAGAAATATGGTTGGATCTTTAAAGAAGATCCTAGAGGAGGATTTAGAAGAGTAGTCCCGAGCCCTATGCCTGTTGATATTATAGAAATTGATGTAATTGAGAAATTATTAAGAGATAAATATATAGTCATATCTGTTGGAGGAGGGGGAATTCCAGTTATTAAAAAAGGAAACAGTTATGTTCCAGTTGAAGCTGTAATAGATAAAGACTTGGCAAGTTCCTTACTAGCAACAAAGATCAAGGCAGATAAGTTTATAATATTGACAGATGTAAAAGGAGTTGCAATAAATTATGGTAAGAAAGATGAAAGATGGTTAGGTAGAGTAAGTGTA